>JBIIMH010000022.1:0-11372 GCA_044338095.1 Rariglobus sp.
CCATGCCGCAGCCCGGTGCGGTCAACGTCATGGCGACATCCACCTTGTAGCCGGCCTCGGGCGCCGTGTTGACCGAAACATCCATCGAATAAACCAACCCGAGATCGACGATGTTAACCGGGATTTCGGGGTCGTAGACTTTTTTGAGCTGGTCCCAGACCGCCTCGGGATCCGGCGCGCCGTCGGCCAAGGTGGATGCTTCAACCGTGTCGGTCACGATTTGCTCGCCGATGACATCGGCGTCTTTGCCGTCGATGCGGTAAAGACCGCTGTCGCCCTGCACCGTGTAGGTGCCGCCCAGGACTTGGTGAATGAACACCTGCGCGCCGGCGAACAAGGTGTGTTTATCGCCAGAGGGGATTTGGGTGACAACGACGTCGCGGGAAAGGGTGCGTTCTTTGGACATGGGAAAACGGTTGGTGGAGTCGGATATTACACAGAGGGCACAGGAGGTGGCACGGAGATCACGGAGTAAAGCCGGGGACGGTTTCTCGGTGGCCTCTGTGTTAACTCTCGTGCTCTCTGTGTAACTGGATTGATGTGTTAGCGCTTGGAGAACTTCGACTCGATCAGACCACGGAGGGAGGCGTGGAGTTCGTCGTTGGCGAGCTGGTTGAGGACTTCCTCAAAGAAGGCGAAGACGAGCATCTCCTTGGCGTTGGCCGGTTTGATGCCGCGGGCTTGCAAATAAAATTCCTGCTCGGGTTCGATGCGCGCGCTGGTGCTGCCGTGGCTGCACTTCACGTCGTTGGCCTGAATTTCCAGACCGGGGAGGCTGTGCGCCTCGGCCTCGTCGGAGAGCATCAGGTTGCGGTTCTTTTGGTAGGCGTCGGTCTTCTGCGCGTCGGGTTCGACGATGATCAGGCCGGAGAAAATGGTCTTCGCGGTATCAAGCAGCGCGTTTTTGTAGAGCAGGTTCGACGTGGTGTTCGGCGAGATGTGGGTCTGCAGCGTGCGTTGGTCAAACTCCTGGCTGCCATTGGCGACGGTGAGCGCGAGCATCTCGGAGTGCGCGCCGGGGCCGAGCAGGCGGGAGTGTGACTCGTGGCGGGCCTGGCGGCCGCCGAGGTGGACGTTGAGCGACAAAACTTTGGCGTCGCGCTCGACGGCGATGGAGTTGGTCTGGAAGGCAAGGGTGTCCTTGGACCAGTTTTGCGCGCCCACGTAGGTGAGCTGAGCGCCGGGACCGGCAAGCAAGTCGTTGACGCCCGAGCAGAGGTGGCGGGACTGGTCGGCGGAAACGAAGTATTCGACCAAGGTGGCCTTGGCGTTGTCCTCGAGAATGACGATCGTGTGGGGGAAGGTCGCCTTGTTGGCCCCGGAGAGCGTGTGCTGAAGCACGAAGGGCGTGGTGATCTCGACGCCCTTGGGAACAAAGAGCAGGGCGCCGGCGCCGGTGAAGGCGGTGTTAAGGGCGACGAATTTTTCCGAACCGAGATTGGCGGGGTGCTTCTGGAAATACTTGCGCACCAAATCACCGTGCTGGGTAAGGGCCTCGTCGAGCGGGGCGAAGATCACGCCCTTGGCGGCGAGATCGGCGGGCACCGTGCTGCGCGCGACCAGTTGGCGATTGGAGAAAATGATTTCGGCGACGTGGGGGTAATTGGCGAGGTGGGGGATGTGTTGGGACGCATCCTCGGGCAGCTCAAAGCCGGTCAGGTCAAGGGTGCTCAGGCTGGAGAAACGCCAGGTCTCGTCGGTGCGCGAGGGCATCGGCAGGGCGTTGAACTGGTTCCAGGCGGCCTTCTTGGTCTCTAACCACCAAGCGGGCAGGTAGCCGCGCTGGGAGAGGTGCAGCGCGAAGCGCGCGGCATCAAGGCCGGTGATGGGAGGAGCGGAGAGGACAGTGGCGGTGGCAGACATGCTTGGGAGAGTTGAGTGACGATTTCGGCGGAGTTACACAGAGGACACGAGAGGTGGCACAGAGGGCACTGAGTAGAGCTTTATTAGAAAAGTGCTGGTTCTCGGTGCGCTCTGTGTTTCCTCGTGTGCCCTCTGTGTTACGGGATCGTGGGTTGGGATGGATCAGCCGACCGAGCCTTCCATTTCGAGGTCGATGAGGCGCTTGAGCTCGACGGAGTACTCCATCGGGAATTGGCGCACCAGGTCGTTAACAAAGCCGTTGACCGCCAGACTCATCGCCTGGGCCTCGGTCAGGCCGCGCTGCTGCATATAAAAAATCTGCTCCTCGTTGACCTTCGAAACGCTCGCTTCGTGCTGAACCGAGTGGGTGTCACCGCGGACAACGATGGCCGGATAGGTGTCGGTGCGGCTGTTGGAGTTGATCAACAGCGCGTCGCACTCGGTGTTGTTTTTGCAACCCTTGAGGTGCTTCGGAATGTGGACCACGCCGCGGTAAGTGCTGCGGCCCTGACCTACGCTGATCGACTTGGCGACGATCACCGAAGTGGTGTCGTCGGCGGCGTGAATCATCTTGGCACCGGTGTCCTGGTGCTGGCCGTCGTTGGCCAGGGCGATCGAGATGACCTCACCGCGGGCGCGCTTGCCCTTCAGGATAACACCCGGGTACTTCATCGTCAGGCGGCTGCCGATATTACAGTCGATCCACTTGATCTCGGCGTCCTCGTGGGCAACGCCGCGTTTGGTGACCAGGTTAAACACGTTGTTGGCCCAGTTCTGGACCGTGATGTACTGGATCTTGGCGCCCTTGAGCGCGACCAACTCGACCACCGCCGAGTGCAGGGTGGACGTGGAGAACTTGGGGGCGGTGCAGCCTTCCATGTAGGTCACTTCGGAGCCCTCGTCGGCGATGATCAGGGTGCGCTCAAACTGGCCGAAGTTTTCCGCGTTGATGCGGAAGTAGGCTTGGAGCGGCTGGGCGACCTTGACGCCCTTGGGAACGTAGATGAACGAGCCGCCGGAGAACACCGCGCTGTTGAGAGCGGAGAACTTGTTGTCACCGGTGGGAATGACCTTGCCGAAGAACTTTTTGAAAATCTCCGGGTGCTCGCGCAGCGCCTCGGTGGAGTTACAGAAAATGACGCCCTGCTTGGCGACGATGTCCTTGATGTTCGAGTAGGCCGCCTCGGAGTCGAACTGGGCCTCGACGCCGGCGAGGAACTTGCGCTCCTGCTCGGGGATACCGAGACGCTCGAAGGTCTTTTTGATGTCGTCGGGCACCTCGTCCCACGTGCGCTTGGGCTTCTGGCCTTGCGAGAGGTAGTAACGGATCTTGTCGAAATCGATGTTGTTGAGGTCCGTCGTCGCCCAATGCGTCGGCATGGGCATCGAGAGGAACTTCTTCAGCGCGGCGAGACGGAACTCGAGGATCCACGGAGCTTCCTTTTTAACCGAGCTGATGTAACGCACGGTCTGCTCCGAGAGGCCGGTGCCCGCATCAAACTCATACTTCATGTCGTAGGTGAAGTCGCCGGCGGCTTGGTCGATGCCGACGGCGGGGTTTTCAACGGCGTTTGCGTCGGCGATAAGGGTGTCGATGTCGGACATGGTGGGAGGCGGTGTTGGCGCTGAGGTTGGTTAAAGCGCCCCAAAAAAGGGGCGCATGCCTGTGCGGAGTTAGACGGCGGCGAGCTCGGTTTTGATCCAATCGTAGCCCTTGGCTTCGAGTTCGAGGGCGAGGGACTTGTCGCCGGATTTGACGATGCGGCCGTCGTACATGACGTGCACGAAATCAGGCACGATGTAGTCGAGCAGGCGCTGGTAGTGGGTGATCAGGAGCACGCCGAGTTTGTCACCGCGCATGGCGTTGACGCCTTCGGCGACGATCTTGAGGGCGTCGATGTCGAGGCCGGAGTCGGTCTCGTCCATCAAGGAGAACTTGGGCTCGAGCATGGCCATTTGCAGGATTTCGCAGCGTTTCTTTTCGCCACCGGAGAAGCCTTCATTAACTGAGCGGGAGGTGAACTTCCGGTCGATCTTGAGCAGGTCCATCTTGGAATAGAGGCGCTTGTAGTAACCGGTGGCGTCGAGCTCCTCGCCCTCGGCCATGCGGGCCTGGACGGCGGCGCGCAGGAAGTTGGCAATGGACACGCCGGGGATTTCTGAGGGGTATTGGAAAGCCAGGAACAGGCCGGCGCGGGCGCGCTCGTCGGGCTCCATTTCTAGAATCGATTTGCCGTCGAGCAGGACGTCGCCCGAGGTGATTACATAGTCGGGGTGGCCGGCGATGGCCTTGGACAGGGTGGATTTACCGGTGCCATTGGGCCCCATGATGGCGTGAACCTCGCCGGTTTTGATCGTCAGGTTAAGACCCTTGACGATGGGCTTTTCAGGTGTGGCGGCCAGGGAAACGAACAGATCGCGGATTTCGAGGGAGGACATGGTAGGAAAAGTGTTTTTAGGAAGTTTAGCGGGGAAGGGTCGTCGGGTCGGGAGCGGTTCAGCGCGGGGAGGGAAGTTTCCCCCGGAAGGTGATTTCGATGGCGTCGGCGCTGTAACCGGCCGGCAGCACGGCCTTGATCGAAGTCAAAAGCTGGTCGGGCAACTCGATGTCGTGGGTGGCCCCGGTGGACTCGTCGTGGAAATGCGCGTGCGGGTGCAGGTGCGGGCAATACCGCGTCGGCGCACGCTCGAAATTCACCACCCTCACCAAGTTGCACTGCACCAGGGTTTCCAGACAGTTGTAAACCGTGGCCAGCGAAATGCCGGGAAGCTGGGTCTTGACCCGGGCGTAAACCTCGTCGGCGGTCGGATGGTCGCGTTTGGTGAGCAGCGCGTCGTAGACGAACTCGCGCTGCGGGGTGTTGCGCAGGCCGCTGTCAGCGAGCTTTTGCGCAAGGGCGTCGGAGTGTATCGAGGGCGTTGACATGGTTCAGGAAAACGAGGGCACAACGAATTGGAATGATTCTAAGGAGCAAGTCCAAATTGGAATAATTCTAAATATTGTTGCTGTAAACTGGGCCACGGAGCCTGCGGAGAAGTTTTCCTTATAAGCCCTTAGGATTAACGCAAATCGTTGTTTTTTATTTACCTGAGAAATTATTGGGGTGTCGCCGGGCATTGATACTGGGTCTAATCCCCAACGCCAAATTTTTACCCCCAGCTTTCACAAATGAGCACAGCTAGTAAAATGTTGCTGTTTTAACCCGAACTCCTGAGTTGGCGGCGATGAGCTGGCGCAAGATGCTGGAGCAGATGATCGTGAGTGAATCCCCGAGGTGCACTAAATAGTGCTTCGAGAGGGTGAATGAACGGTCAGATGCCCAGCAGGTTGCGTCTGATCGCGGCGCTCGGCTTCGGAGTTCGGGTTTAAGTGGGGCGCCCTGGGTTATGCTCAACGCACCAGCATTTACTCTACGTTGGCGATTTGCTCGCGGATGCGCTCCAACTCGTTCTTCAGCTCGATCACGTTTTGCGCGATCGTCAGGTCGTTGGCCTTGCTCCCGATGGTGTGAATTTCGCGGCTAATTTCCTGCAAAATAAATTCAGCCTTCCGGCCGATCTCACCGCCCGATTTGAGCAAGGTGGCGAACTGATCAAAATGACTATTTAGCCGTGTCAGCTCCTCGGTAATATCGCAGCGATCGGCAAACAGGGCGACCTCCTTGAGCACGCGCTCATCGCGCACGTCCAGTTCCAGACCGGCCTCGCGCAGTCGCTTGTGAAGGATTTCGCGATAACTGCCTGTGACCAACGGAGCGCGTGCCGCCACAGCCGCGACGTGGGTTGCAAGCATTCCGAGGCGTTGTTGGAAATCCGCCAGTAGGGCCTCGCCTTCAGTGGCGCGCATCCCGACGAAATGCTGGAGGGCCTCGGTGAGCGCCTTGGTCAGAACCGGCGCGGCGGCATCCACCGCAGGCAACGCGGCCCCAGATCGGTTCATATTCAACAACGAGAGCAACACCTCGGGAGTGGGCGCAAAAACCACCCCGCGACTGGAGGCAAACAACGCGAGACGCTTTAACAGTGCTCCAGCGGCGGCCTCATCCCAGCCGACATCGACAGCGCCGGGCGCGCCGGTGAGCTCAACGTCGACATGAATTTTTCCTCGCACGGCCTGCTTGCGCACGGCCTCGCCGATAGACGCTTCAAGGGTCTCCCAAGCACCCGGAAGTTTGACGGTCAAATCGAGCGTTTTTCGATTCACCGAGCTGACCTGAACAGTGAGCGTGTGGGAACCAAGCGGGGCAGAAGCGCGGCCGTAGCCGGTCATGGATTTCATGGGAGGCCAATAAACCCTAAATCCTAAGCGGCTAAATCCTAAAATTCAGCCGCCGAGTCGATTGATGATCGTGGAGTAAATTTTGACCAATTGCCCGGCCTCGTCATTAAGAACGGCTTGGGAATTCTTTAACGAATCACTGCTACCAAGGTCGAGGAGGCGCAACCACAAGCCGGATTCCTTGGCTTCCTTGCGGCTAATGCGGAACTTCATCAACCGATCCTTATCCCCGAGCGCATTATCGGCCTCGATTTGATTGGCGGCCACCGAGCCCGAGGAGCGCACCAACTGCTTTACGTCCTGAACATTCGAAATCGTATGAGGCAAGCCCCGCACAAACACCCGCACGTCATGCGCAAATCGTTCGGTCCGAGCCTCAAGATCATCCCTTGTGCTCATTCGCTTACTCCACTTGGGATTTGCCAGTTTAGGATTTGGGATTTACGCCCCGCGGCGTCCTTATTTCAGCGTAACCCCGAGCATCTTGGCGACTTGATTGACGTCCTTGTCGCCCCGGCCGCTCAAGTTGATCAGGACCAATTTTTCCTTGGGCAACACCTTGGCGCGCTTGATGCCCTCGACCAGCGCATGGGTGGATTCAAGCGCGGGAATGATGCCCTCCAGTCGTGAAACCAACTGGAAAACCTCCATGACCTCGTCGTCACACGCGTAGGCGTAGTTGATGCGGCCGATATCGCGATAGTAGGCATGCTCCGGGCCGATCGCGGCATAATCCAAGCCCGCGCTGACCGAATGGGTCAGCTCGATCTGGCCGTCCGGATTTTGCAAGATGTACGTCTTGGACCCCTGCAAGACACCGAGTTTCCCGCCCTCGAAACGAGCGGCGTGTTCGCCGCGCACGATGCCACGCCCGCCGGCCTCGACACCGATGAGCTTAACGGACGGCTCTTCGAGGAAATCAAAAAATACGCCGATGGCATTCGAGCCGCCGCCCACGCAGGCGACAATCTCGTCGGGCAAACGGCCCTCGCGAGCGAGCAGTTGCGCCTTGGCCTCTTGGCCGATCACGCGGTGAAAATCACGCACCATCATCGGATACGGGTGAGCGCCGAGAGCGGAGCCGAGGATGTAATGGGTGTCGCGCACATTGGTCACCCAATCGCGCATGGCCTCGTTGACGGCATCCTTGAGCGTCTTTTGGCCCGACTCGACGCCACGTACTTCGGCCCCCATCAAGCGCATCCGAAAAACGTTAAGCGCCTGGCGATCCATATCCACCGCGCCCATATAAATGACGCATTGGAGCCCGAACTTGGCGCACACAGCGGCAGTGGCCACGCCGTGTTGACCGGCCCCAGTCTCGGCGATGATGCGCTTCTTGCCCATGCGCAGAGCGAGAAGCACCTGGCCGAGTGCGTTGTTGATCTTGTGCGCGCCGGTGTGCAGCAGATCCTCGCGTTTAAAATAGATTTTGGCACCGCCGCAGTGGGCGGTCAGGCGCTCGGCATAATACAACTCGGTGGGACGACCGGCAAACTCCTTGAGGTGATGGCTCAGTTCGGCGACATAAGCCGGATCGGCCTTTGCTGCGGCGTAGGCCGCCCCCAATTCCGCGAGCGCAGTCATGAGTGTCTCGGGAACATAAACACCGCCAAACGGCCCGAAATGGCCGGCGGCGTCAGGCTGGGAGTGGCGATCAATGGGATTGGGAACGGCGGCGGGCATGAAGCGGTTAAATGAAGGATGATGCGGACGGGATGCAAAGGGATTTCGTGGCGTTCGCGAGTTCGCGTCCGCATGGATGCGCCGGAGTCGCATTCGGCTGCAGCGCCCAGCCAAAGTCAGCGCGGCCCAGCGCCTCTTCCCTCGTGGCCTTGTGCGTGAGCGCAGGGGGGGGCCTCCAAACGGCATCAGCTTATGCACGAACCAGTTTTCCTGACACAATTTGAATCAAAATTTGGCTCAGCGGTGAGCGATACCGCGCACAAAAAAGGCCGCCCGTTGCGGGGCGGCCTTTGCTAGCACGGACGATTAGCTCGTCGCTTCGTCGGGCGCAGGAGCCTCGGCGACGGGAACCTCGGGGAAGTTTTCCGGGTCATGCTCGGCGCCTTCGATTTCCTTCTTACGCGACTCGACCACCGGGGCCGGGGCAAACAGGCGGCCGTCGATGAACTCCGTCACATAGCCTTCGCTCACCAACCAGCGCAGATCACCGTTGAGGCGATTGAGCTTGGCGTTTTGTTCGGCGGTCAACGCAGGTGCCACCGGAGCTGCAGCCTCGCCCTCGGCAGGCGCAGCCACTTTGGCGGGGGCAGAATAGCCAAGGAACTTATCGGCAAGATCACTCGCCTTGATCATCGGGTTAACCTCTAGGAAGTTGATCAACGCACCGATTGAATCCGAGAAGGTCTGATTGGGGATGCGGAACTTGCGCTTCACGGCGCAGACGTAGCTGACGCCCTTGGAGCCCTTCTTGAAGATGGTAAAGCCCTCGCGGCGCAGGCGGCCGCGGAGCGCGTTGGCGGTATCGAGAGGGAATCGGCGTTGACGCTCAAGGGCGCCCTCCAACGTGCGGCGGATCTCGCCAGCGGGAAGGGTTTCGAGGTTTTTACCCGAGAAGCGCAGAGACTCGACGGTGCGCACGACCTTGTCCTTGACGGTGGCGAGCAGGTACTGGCGGGCATCCTCCAAGGAATCAAACGAGACGCTTGCGGCGACCTCGACTGCAGCGGCCACAACGGGCTCGGCCACTGGCGCATCTGCACCCTCGACCGGCTCGGCGGCCGCAACGGCAGCCGGTGCCACAGGGGCGGCGGCAACGGCGACCTTCCACGTGTAGCGGACGGTCTTCTTCATCTTCTCCTGCCACTGCGCGATGACCTCGGGCTCGCGCACGGACTCGATCTTGCCGCGATAAACCTCGAACGGCAGCTTGATGTTGGCTGCGTGGTGCAGCTGCACGATCTGGTTGTAGCGGTGGTAATTGGGCGGCCCGAGCAGCTCGCCGGTAACCGAACACCGGTTGACAACCTGGAAGTTGCCCTTGGGCGCCTCGATCTCGACCTCGGCCGTATCAAAGAATTGGCCAAAGTGCTTTTCGAAGACGTGATTGATGGCGGCCTGCTCACTCTCGAACGGCACGCCGTCCGGGACGGATATGGCAAAAGGCGCCGGTTTGGCGGCAGCGGCAGTCTCAGCGGGCTTGTGCTGAATGACGGCGATAAAGCGGTCGTTCTTACCGATGATCACACGTGCAATCTCAAAAAGTTCGTAGGTACGGCAAGACGACCGAATGGCCTTGGCGAGAGCGGAAAAGCCCGTGTCGTCCGGATAAAAGGTGACGTTAAACAGCGGGCTGATGTAGGGGCCCTGATCACGCTGGGGGAAACCACCCTCACGCGGACCACCAAAACGCGGACCGTCCTCACGACGAGGACCGGCGGGGCCGCCGCGGAATTCGCCGCGAGCGGGAGCGCCGCCGGGTCCATCACGGCGTGGGCCGCGGGAATCGAACGAACCCTCGCGAGGAGCGCGCGGTGCAGGTGCGGCGGCGGAGGTGTTGGCACCAGCGGGGGCGACTGACCCCTCTTCGCCCGGGCCGGCGGGCTTGCGGAAGCCACGACGATCACGGGACGGTCCGGGTCCTGCACCAGGCCCCTCACGACGAGGACGATCATCACGCCGAGGCTCCCGTGAACCACCGCCGGAGTGACCGGAGGTATCGGCTTTATCTTGGGCCCACTGGGTGCCGAAGCTGAAGCTTTGGAGTGGAGCCAAATCGATTTTGTTGAAATCTTTGGCCGGTTTATCGTTGGAAGGCGTCTCGGACATGGCGGTTCGATGCGGGCGGGTTGCCTGCGTAAGTGTTGAGCTAAAGGCGGACTTGAATGGCGCAGATGCGCTGCGGCAGTGTCCATGCACGAAGATGAGTAGCAAGCTGTTTCACTAAATCTAAAAAATGCATTTCGATGCTTTACATGCAGCGGGAGATTTATCTTAGTCCGCCTTCCCTTCGTTAGAAATGCTCGGGTGGTGGAATTGGTAGACACACACGTTTGAGGGGCGTGTGCCGAAAGGCGTAAGGGTTCGAGTCCCTTCCCGAGCACCACTTTTCTCCTCTGAAGGAGGAGTTTTCAAGGTTAGGTTGCCAGTTGACGTGGCAACCTTCACATGACCGATACCACGTTTGCCCTGTCCCGGTTCGATAACCGCAACGGCACGATCTCTTGGAGAATCTCCGGCTGGCTCGCCAGCGTCCGCATCCGCAAGAACTTCAAGTCGCGCGAAGAAGCCGCCGCTGAAAAGGCATCCCTTGAAATCAAGGCCGCCCAGATCATCTCCGGCCTGCGCACCGCCACCACCTTTCTGTCCGACGACCAACTCCGTCAGGCTGAAACCGCATTCCGGCGCTTGGCCGATGAGCCCCGCCCGCACGATTTCTTTCTGGACTATACCCTAGCCAACTACCGCGAACCCCAGCGCCAAAACCCACTGGCCGACGCCGTCGCCGCTTACCTCGCGGTAAAAACCAAGGAGTACGAACGGCAGATTATCTACAAACCCCAACTCACCACAATCCGGTGCCACCTCATCGTACTTAAAAAACATTTCCCAAACGCGGTGGTGGCCGATGGCTATATCTCAATGAGCAATAATCAATACACGTTCTTTGGTGATCATGCAGCGCTGGAGTCATTGACGCAGCACGGAGACCGGTTGGAGGAGCTGGATAGCCATATCAAATGGCCGCAGTTGGTGGCGGTGGCGGAAAAGATTTGGCGTGCCGGAACCGACAAGAAGGCGGCCTGCGGCCCAAAACCATGGGCGACGGAAGTGATGTTGCGGATTATGGTGCTCAAACGGCTGTATAATCTTTCCGACGAACAGGTGGAGTATCAACTTAGGGATCGGCTGTCGTTTCTGCGCTTCGTGCAATTGGGCTTGGGTGACTCGTTGCCGGACAGCCGAGCAATATGGCTGTATGCCGATCAGTTGGCGAAGGCAAATGGAACGCGCGAACTGTTTGACGAGTTCAATCGCCAATTGGCCGAGAGAGGATTGCTGGTTAAAGAGGGGTGTAATGGTGGATGCCACGTTTATGGAGGTTCCTCGTCAACGTAACTGCGCGATGGGCCAAGAAAAAAAGCCAGACGTTTTACGGGTATAAAGATCACGTCAAAGTGGGCGCGAAAACAAAGTTTATCCGTCATTACAAGACGACCGACGCCAGCACGCACGACAGTCAGCCGATGCCGGATTTGATGAAAAA
>JBIIMH010000344.1:0-3137 GCA_044338095.1 Rariglobus sp.
GTGCACCCGTTCCCGCGCCGAGCCCATGGCTCCGAAAAGTAGCGCAGACTTCCAGTTTGCCAGGGGGCCAATGCAGACTGGAAGTCTGCGCTACGCCGCCACTTCGCTCACATGAAAAAACTCCTGGTATTCTCCCTTCTGGCGTTCGCCGCCTGGTTTTACTGGCACGAACCGGAGGCGAAGTGGCGCGGTATGCCTGCGGCGCACGACCCCGTTCAATCCGATGTCGCGCTGCCGCGGCCGTTTAACCACGGCGACAACACGATCACGCCGTTGGCCTATTATTCGATCAAGGCCGTGGTGCTTTCCCGCCAGCGTTACCGCTACGATGCCGCCGCGGAGTTGGCACCGCTGGACCTCGCGCTCGGCTGGGGCCCCATGTCCACCGCCGCCGTGATCAACGCTCTGAGCATCTCCCAATCGGGCCGCTGGTATGAGTATTCCTGGTCCGGCGAAGAACCCCTGCCTGCCGATCAGATCGCAGTCCACTCCGCCAACACCCACTGCCTGCCCGCCACGCCTGAAATCCGCCGCCAACTGCTGGCGATTAAACGCCACGACGTGGTGACCCTGGACGGCTACCTAGTCGAGGTCACCAAGCCGGGCGGCGGCGACCCCTGGCGTTCGTCGCTCAGCCGGACCGACACCCGCGGCGGCGCCTGCGAAATCATGTGGATCACGGCGATTAAGCGGTGAGGGCGTGGACCTCCTGCCGGAATCGTTCTCCTACTCTTTCTCTCGCCCAGTGTATTTCCGGCCTACGGCACGGACGAAACGGAGGTCAACCTTCATGCCCGCCCTTGGCCTCGTCCGCCTTTTCCGACTCCGGAATCCGCGCCGCTCAGCCCAGCCACTGCGCAAACTTGATGGCGTCCTCCGGCGTATCCACGCCGATGGTTGGGTCGTTGGTCACCCCGCAGCGGATCTCGAAGCCGTTTTCCAAAACACGCAGTTGCTCCAGTTTTTCCAGCTGTTCGTAGCGCCCCTGCGGCAGGCGGGCAAAGCGTTCGATGAGGTCGGCTTTGTACGCGTAGAGCCCGAGGTGTTTGAAGCACGGGTTGGCCTGTACCCAGGCGTCGTCGACCACGCCCGCACGGTCGCGCCCATAGGGAATCGCTGCACGCGAAAAATACAGCGCCCGCCCGTCGCCCGGGGCGAACACCACTTTGACCTGATTGGGGTTGTTGAAATCTGCCGACGTGGTGAACGGCGTGCCCAAGGTGGCCATGGCCGCCGTGCCGCTGATCAGCTCGGCCAGGGTCAAAATCTGCGCGCGGGTCACCAGCGGTTCGTCGGCCTGCACGTTGATCACCTGGTCGGCCCGCACGGTGCGGTTGGCCTCGGCAATGCGGTCGGTGCCGCTCTGGTGTTGCACCCCGGTGAGGATCGCGGTGAACCCGGCCGCACGCAGCGGAGCCGCCAATAACTCGTCATCCACGGCGAAAAAAAGCGGGAATTCCGGTGCCTGTTGGCGGATGCGCTCGGCCACCCACAGCAGCAACGGACGCCCCTTGATGAGGTGTAACAGTTTGCGGGGGAAGCGCGTGGATTCGAGCCGGCAGGGGACGATGATCGCGGTCTTGGACATGGTGGGGCAAACGCTGGGGTTCCGGTTTTGGGGTTGCAAGCCGTCGCCTCTCGCCGGACTCTGCTCAAGCAAATGGCAATGGATAAAACTACTACGACTACCCCCGGCCCGAATGTGAAGGAACTGGTTGTTCAGAACAAAATGGGCATTCACGCACGCCCGGCGGCCATGATCGTGCGTATCACCAACAAATTTAAGGCCGACGTTTTTGTCGAAAAAGACGAGGAGCAGGTTAACGGTAAGTCCATCATGGGCTTGATGATGCTCGCTGCCGGCAAGGGTTCGAAGGTCAAGTTCCTCGCCACCGGCGATGACGCCCCGCAGATGCTCACCGAGCTCGAACAGCTCTTCACCCGCAAGTTCGACGAGGCCTGACTCCCAACTGAGCGGGTTGACCCCAAAAGCCCGAATTGAAGCAGGCGGCCCCACGCGGGCCGCCTTTTTTTGTGGCCGAATGGGCGGGGCGGGACGACCTCCGTGTTGTCCGTGTTCGCAAAGTAGCGCAGACTTCCAGTCTGCTCCGGCAAGCGTCCGAGGCAGACAGGGAAGTCAGCGCTACTTTTTCGACCGGCCCGATCCAGACCACCCGGAGGAGGCCCCCCCACTTTGCACAAAAAAAACGGCGCCCGGGGCGGGCGCCGTTTTTGCGATGCGAGGGATGCTCGGGAGGGGGGCGATTAGCCCTTGATCATGTCGATGACGGCGGCGCGCTCGTCGACCAACTCTTGGTTGGTGAGCGCGATCTTCGACTTGGCGAATTCGCACATCTCATAACCGGTGATGACCTCGTAGCTGCCGGGCGTGGTGGTGCGCACGGGCATGCCGGCCCAGACCTCGGGGTCGAAGCCGTAACGGCCTTCGGACTTCACTGCGAGGGAATGGATGGCACCGGGGGTCACCAGGCTGTGCACGTGGTCGACCAAGGCGTTGGCGGCGGAGGCGGCCGAGGAGAGGCCGCGGGCGGCGATGATCGCGGCGCCGCGTTTGCCGACGGTCTCAAGGAACGGGCCGGTGAGCCATTCCTTGTTGTTGATCACGTCGATGGCCGGCTTGCCGCCGATGGTGGCGTGGGCGAAGGCGGGGAACATGGTCGGGCTGTGGTTGCCGTAAATGAAGATGTCTTTGACGGCGGTGAGGGCGACGCCGGCCTTCTTGGCCAACTGGGCCTGGGCGCGGTTTTGGTCGAGGCGCACCATGGCGGTGAAGCGATCGGCGGTGAGGCGCTTGGCCTGCGAGGCGGCGATCATGCAGTTGGTGTTGGCGGGGTTGCCGACCACGGCGACGCGGGCGTCGGCTGCGGCGACCTCGTCGATGATCTTACCCTGGCCGATGAAAATCTTGCCGTTGTCCTTGAGCAGGTCGGCGCGCTCCATTCCGGGGCCGCGGGGCTTGGCGCCGACCAGCAGCGACCAGTTGGCGTCTTTAAAGCCAATGCGCGGGTCGTCGGTGAGGACCATGCTGTGCAGCAGGGGGAAGGCGCAGTCGTCGAGTTCCATGGCGACGCCCTCAAGCGCCTTCATGGCCTTTTCGAAAGGCACCTCGATGAGTT
>JBIIMH010000345.1:0-3130 GCA_044338095.1 Rariglobus sp.
AACTGCTTTCGCGTGATCCCTCGCCGCACCGCACCCGCCGAATCCGCAAACGGCCGTCGGGCGGCTTTGAAATCGGCTGCGGTGCCTGGCGGGCCGCCTTTGCGCTGGAAGCCGTGAGCGTGACCGTGACCGTAACCGCACTGGAAACGGGGTATCCGCTGCGGTTTTTAACCCGTGACGGCTACGAAGCGGTGCCCGACCGCGAAGCCCAGTTGGCGTTTCTGGGCCGCTGGCCGGAGACGCAGGTGGAAATCACAGACTGAACCCGAAATCCTGAATTTAAACCGCTAATGAACCATAATTTACGCTAAGTTCAGAGATCGTTGCCTCGTTTTTTTACCCGTCCATTAGCGGTAAAAACGGTTCGCTTGTATGGCGTTGAACGGAAAACCAGCTCAGATCTGGAAGTCGCCTCGGCCCGAGCTTTCGTGCAAGCCACACTCGCGCTTGAGTCCGCCGAAGCGTGTTTGCTCCTCGGTCATACCGGCCTCGAGTTTCGACGTGCTGTGCCAGTCGCCGACCGACACATAGCCCTCTTCCCACAGCGGGTGATAATTGAGCCCGTGTTCGGTGAGGTACTGGTGGATCGTGCGGTTGTCCCAATCGATGATCGGGTGGACTTTGGTGACCTTGTTTTGGTGCTGCACCACGGGCAATTGACCGCGGGTGCTGGCCTGTGTGCGGCGCAACCCGGCCAGCCACGCAGTCGCACCCAGTTCGCGCACGGCGCGGTCCATCGGCTCGACCTTGTTGAGGTGGTTGTAGCGCTTCAGCCCGTCGAGCCCGAGCTCCCATTGTTTACCGTGAAGCGCCTCCTGCTGCGCCGCGGTCTGCGCCGGCACGTAGGTCTTGAGGTTGAGATTGAGCTTTTTGGTGAGATCGGCGGCGAACCGGTACGTCTCGGGAAACAGGTAGCCGGTATCGATAAAAATCACCGGAATCTGCGGCACGATCCGAGTCACCAAATGCAACATCACCGCCGCCTGGATGCCAAAACTGGTGGTCAGCACCAACCCGTCACCGTAAGTGTCCACCGCCCAGCGTACCCGAGCCTCCGCCGTCGCACGTTCAAGGTCAGGGGTGTCGGCGGCGGGCACAGCAGTGGGGACAACGGAATTCATTAAGGCGCAAAACCTGATTACTTTATGTCCTAAGTAAAGTTAAAGGTGGATAAATAAAATAACCCGCTCTTTTTGAGCGGGTTAAATCCACCTTTTGCAAAGGGGGTATGACTCAAAGCGAGGCCAGAAGGCGGGTGATTTCGTCGCGTTTGGACTGTAACTCGGCCAATTGCTTGCGTGCGCCGTCGAGCACCGCCGGCGGGGCTTTGCTCGTGAAGGTCACGTTGGCCAAGCGCGCCTCGGTGCCCGCGATGTGCTTGCTCACCGTGTCGAGTTCCTTTGTCAAACGCACCCGTTCGGCCACCGCGTCCACCTTCACCCCGGTATCGAGGAAAAGCGTGCCGAAGGGCGTGACAATCGCGGGCAACGCGAGCTCGGCGGCGGCCCGTGTGATCTCGGCCGCGCCAACCAACCGTGTGAGCTTGGCCGATGCGGCGGACAACGCGTTCCATGCCGCGTCGCTGCCGAGGGCGAGAAATTTCACGTCGCGCTTTTGGCCGACGTTCTGCTCGGTCTTCAATTGGCGCGCAAGGGTCACGAACTGCTTGAGCGTCTCCACGCGGCCGGAGGCGTTCGAGTCGAGCCGGATGCCGCGCGTGTGCAAGGCGGCGACCAGGTCGGCGGGCGACTCGATGCGGGCGTCTTGCACGAAGGGCTTGCCGGGTGCCGCGTAGCCGAGCAGCGACCAGAGCTCCTCGGTGATAAACGGCGCGAACGGTTCAAACAGGAGCAGGAACTGGCGGATAACCAAATCCTGCACGGCGAGCGCGTGGTCTTTGACCGCAGGATCTTGCACGCGCGATTTGGCGACCTCGACATACCAGTCACAAAAATCGTTCCAGAAAAACGAATACAGGCGCTGGGTGGCGCCGGCGAATTCGAAGTCGGTGAACCCGCGCTCGACGGTTTTCATGGTGTCGAGCAGGGCGGCGAGCAGCGCATGGTCGTCGTCGTCGAGCTGGCTGGCGTCGAGGCGGGCGAGGATCGCGCAGAGCGAGGAGTTGTCGCTCATGGCGCCGTTCATCTGGCGGAAACGGCAGGCGTTCCAGAGCTTGTTGCTGAAATTTTTGCCGCTCTCAATGCGGTCCTCGTCGAACTTCACGTCCTGGCCGAGCGGAGCCATTTGCAGCAGACCGAAGCGCAGGCCGTCGGCGCCGTACTTCTGAATGAGGTCGAGCGGGTCGGGCGAGTTGCCGAGGGTTTTCGACATCTTGCGGCCCTGCTTGTCGCGCACGATGCCGTTAAAATAAACGTGTTTGAACGGGATGCGTTCCTCGACGGGCGCGCCAGGTTTGGCGAATTCGAGGCCGGCCATAATCATGCGGGCGACCCAGAAGAAAATAATGTCAGCCCCGGTCGCCAGCGTGGTGGTCGGGTAGAACTGCGAGAAATTGGCCTTGGCCTGCGCCTCGGCGTCAGGCCAACCGAGGGTCGCGAAAGGCCACAGCCAGGAGGATGCCCAGGTATCGAGCACGTCGTCCTCCTGAGTCCAGTTTTCGGGATCGGCGGGGCCTTCGAGGGAGACGTGGATTTTCTTCGGATCGCGCAGGTCGGCTTCGGTGAGTTTCTCGCGGTCGATGCCCTTGGCGTACCAAACCGGGATGCGATGGCCCCACCAGAGTTGGCGCGAGATGCACCAGTCCTGAATGTTATCGAGCCAGTTAAGGTAAACCTTGGACCAGCGCTCCGGGTGCATCTGGATGAGCCCATCGCGCACGACCTGCTTGGCCTCCTCGACGCGCGGATAACGCAACCACCACTGCTGGGTCAGGCGGGGCTCAATGGGCACGCCCGCGCGCTGGGAATAACCGACGTTGTTTTCGTAGGCTTTGGCCTCGATCAGATTGCCGCTGGCTTCGAGCAGCTCGGCAGCCTTTTTGCGGGCGGCGAAACGCTCCATGCCGGCCAGCTCGGGGCCGGCGAATTCGTTCATCGTGCCGTCGGCGTTGAGCGCGTCGATCACGGGGAGCTGGTGGCGCTGGCCGATCTCAAAATCGACCTTGTCATGG
>JBIIMH010000346.1:0-3108 GCA_044338095.1 Rariglobus sp.
TGCAAGGGGACGACCGAGCGTTTCCCCTTAACCGTCATGTTGTAAGATTCGAGTCCATCGATCTTGCCGAACAAACGGGGCTCACCGCGGGCGCGCCGTGTGGTGGCTCCGCGCTGGATGTCGCGTCCGCCCAGGGTGTCGGCGACGTAGTTGCCCGGTCCGCAGCCCAAAATCGGGTGTGAGGCGATCAGTTCCAGGGAGGTTGCCATCATGCGAAGACGTGACGCGGTGGCACCTTCGTCGCCGGAAAAGATTCGCTTCACGATGGGCTGCGAAAACGCGCCGAGCGCTATGCAACCGAGCCCGGCCATGAGCCCGAGCACCGCCCAGTTGCGCCGCGTCATTTTACGGCAAAGGATGGCGACCGTTAAAAGGGTGGCGGTTGCGCCGAGTCCGCCGACCCAGGCGGTGCGGGAAAACGTGATCAGGATTGCCGACAGGCTTAAGCCGATCACCGCGATCGCCAGGCCTCGCCAAAGGGCGTTTCGCACAAAGATTAGGCCGATGAGCGGTAGGGTAAAAAACAGGTGCATACCTGCCTGTTGGTTGACTTGCCCGAACGTACCGGACGCACGCAGCAGGGGGCTGCCGTCTCCGCTGGAGAACCCAATCAGCGGCATCCCGGCGTAGGAAAAAAGTGTGATGAAGCTGATCGGACGGTGCAGGTGCCAACTCGCCCAGACGACCAGCGACTGGAGTCCAACGGCCACCGCCAGCGCGACCAACACGACCAGGAGTTCGTCGCGGGTGCGAATGGCGGCGGGCAGGACGAGGAGAAAGAGCAGCATTTTTGCCCAATGCAGAATCTGCATGCCGCCGCCCACCGACGGGGCGGTGAAAAACAGCACGACCACCCACAGGCTGAGCAGGGCGAACGGGGTGGCCGCGGCGGGCCAGGCTAGGGGTTTGCGTCGTAAGAGAATGGTTTCCAGGCCGAGTCGCCCGGCCAACAGGAACAGGGCCAGGTCGGAGGCCGAGACGATCACCGAGGGCATGGGGAAATCGGGGTAGGGTGGCGCGCCAAAATAGAACAGTTTCTCCAAGCTGAGCGGGTGCAGCAGGATCCACAAAACCACCAGCACCAGCCGCTGATTGGGCACGACGGCCAGGGCGATGGCCCCGGCCACCGCCAGGTAAATCGCGATTTGGTAGGTGGGTTTGAGGTCGCTTAACAGGACGCAAACCAGCGCCAAACCGGCTGCAAGGAGCACGGCGGTCAGGGTCTCCCCCTGTTTGGCGAGTGATGTCATGACGGGGTGATCAGGTGGTCAGGTTGGGGGCGATTAATACGGTGCCCAGCGAGCGCTCCCGCAGCGGCGCGAGTTCACGCACCGCGCTCTCCACCGCCGTCAATTCGGTCACCTCGTTAACAATGCCCAGTAGGTAGCCGTCGGCTGTTTGCAAAAGGGCGCGGGTGGCCCGCCCGAGTTCCAGTCCGCCCGCATCAATGATTATAAAATCCGCCTGGAGTTTGAGCTCCGCCAAAACCCGCCCCCACGGCCCCTTGAGCAAGGCCAGTTGTTCGACGGCGCCCGCCTGGCCGGCAGGAAGAAACACGAAGCGGCCAAAGCCGCTCACGGCCAGGTTGGCGTGGGGCTGCGCGGGTTCGCTGAGCAGTTCCGCCAGCCCTGGAGCTCCGCTTTGGTTCAACACCTCGGTCAGCACCGGATGCGCCATGTTGCCATCGACCAGGACCACGCGGTTGCGCGGGTTGGCGGCCAGCGCCTCGGCCAGCGCCAGCGAAAGCCCGAAAACGCGCTCGGTGCCATGCGGGCTGATTACGACGACGACCCGCGCGCCGGAGGACTCCATGGCGCTGAGAAGTTTATCCATCACGGGGGCGCGCGGGGCCGAGTGCAAGGGGCCGACTTTGGAATGCGCCGGGCCGAGCAGGCCGGTGATAGGCCCGCCGGTGAGGCGCTCGACGTCCCAGCGTGAGCGAACTTTGCCTTCCAGGGTGGTGGCCGCGACCACCAGCCCGAGCCCGAGCACCCCGCCCAGAAACAGGCTGGTGCCCACCGGCAGGGCGTAGCGCATCACCTTGACCAGGCTGGTCACCCGAGGCGGCAGGCCCGGTTCGGCGATCGACAGTCCGGTTTGGTTTTTACGCGCCAGCGCCAGGTTGATGGCCGTTTCGCGCTGCTTATCCAAAAGCGTGGTGAGCACCGCGTTGAGCCCGTCGAGGGTTTCCTGCCGCGTGAGCACGGCGCGTGTCTGTTGGCGGGTGTGCTCGGCCTTGCGCACTTCGGCCGAGTTTTCTCCGTAGGCGCGGCGGGTTTCAATCAACGCCAATTCCTGGTCGGCGAGGTGGCGGGCCAGGCTTTCCGTGAGCGGTTGCGGGCGTTCGGCGGGCCGGCTTTGCACCGTCTCGGCCAGACCTGCTGCGGGTGTCTGCATCCCGTTGAGCGATTGAATCTGGGCGCGGATGCCCGACTCCAATTCAACGAGGATTTCGGCGGTGCGGGCCGCTTCGGCTTCCGAGCGCAGGTTGTGTTCCTGAATGAATGCGGCGCACAACGCGTTGGTCATCGCCGCGACTTTGACGGGGTTGGTCGAGGTGAAGGTGACTTCGAGTAACTCGTCCTGTCGCCCGAAAACGCCCGGTTCGGTCTGCAAGTTGGTGACCTTGATGGAGGGTTTGAATTCGTTGGCCAGTAAGGCGCGGGCCAGCGCCGGGTCCGGGCTGCCCGCCTCGGTGTCCTTGGGCAGCAGTGGCGCGAGCAATCGCAGCGCTTGGCGGAAAATCACCTTGTAGGCTGGGCGGGCGACATCGGTTTCGTCGGCGTCAACCCCGGCGACCATCCGGCTAATGACGGGCACGCTGCGGAGCAACTCGGCCGAGGCGGGGCCGGAGGCGTCGGTGTTACGCCGGCCGGTGGCATCCAGGACGCGCAGGCTGCTGCTCTCGTGGCGGATGAGCAGTTGGGCGCTGCTCTTGAAGGTCGCGGGCACGAGGGAGGTTAACCCGGCCGCCACGATCGGCATGACGACCAAGCACACCACCAGCAGGGGCCAGCGGAGCAGGAACTGGTCGCGCAGTTCCCGCAGCGGTAGCGTTGGGGGCGAGTCGGCGTGCGCACTCACGGCGCGGGCGATATCGAAGGGCGG
>JBIIMH010000348.1:0-3102 GCA_044338095.1 Rariglobus sp.
GTTGGACCAAGCAGCTGCACCTCGGCGCGTTGCGTAACAACAACAGCCGCCTGCTGCAGCGCATCGGCGCCGACGCCGGGGTGGATTCGATCGGCGATTTCCCGCAGGCCCGTGCGCTGTCGCGTTACCTCGACACGCTCGACCGCGACAACCAGCTGCCGAGGGTCGTCATCTATAACCTGAATCCGGCCGACAACTACGTCTTTGCCACCATGATCGGCAATTTCCAGGACGGCTCGGTGGCGGGCAAAATCCAGTTTGGCAGTGGCTGGTGGTTCCTCGACCAAAAGGAGGGCATGGAGATGCAGCTTAACGCGTTGTCGCAACTCGGGCTGCTTTCACGCTTTGTGGGCATGCTGACCGATTCGCGCAGTTTCCTGTCGTATCCTCGGCATGAGTATTTCCGTCGCATCCTGTGCGGGCTCATCGGAGCCGATGTTGCGGCGGGGCTGATTCCGGCCGATGAAGCGGCGCTGGGCAAACTGGTGCGCGACATCTGCCATGATAACGCAGTGGCGTATTTCGGCCTGGAGCACGGGCGGTTTTAAGGCGGCGAAGATTCGAAAAAGTAGCGCAGACTTCCAGTCTGCCTCGGGCGTTTGCCGGAGCTGACGCGGAGCAGACTGGAAGTCTGCGCTACTTTTTCGATCGCGGACGACACGGAGGCCATAACGCCGACATCGGTCTACGCCCCAACTCAGTCTTGCTTGCGGCGGCAATAATCCTACCGTCTCGCTCCCCCCAATGCTCCGCACGCTCGGCCAACATACACTTCACCTCGTCGAGGAACTCGGTGACTACGCCGTGTTCACGACCCGCGGTTTCACGGCCGCCGTCGGCTCGCGCAAACTGGGGCGCCGGATCGTGCGGGCCATTTACGAGCAGGGGGTTCGCTGCGTGCCGGTGATCGTCATCGTGGGCATTTTTACCGGCTTGGTCCTCGGTTTACAGGGCTACTATGTGCTCAACAAGTTCGGCTCCGAGGGGCTTCTGGGCACGCTGGTCTCGCTCACTTTGGTGCGCGAACTCGCACCGGTTCTCTCCGCACTCATGCTGGTCGGCCAAGCCGGCTCGGCCCTCGCGGCCGAACTCGGCATCCAGCGTAACAGCGAGCAAATCGACGCTTTGGAGACGATGGGCGCCAGCACGCATGCCTACTTGGTTTCACCGCGCCTGCTCGCCGCCCTCGTGGTTTTCCCCATTCAGACAGCCATTTTCTGCCTGGTCGGCTTGTTGGGCGGCTACCTTTCGGGCTCGGTTTTGTTGAACCTCCAGCCCGGCGTGTATTGGGCGGCCGTTTACAAGGCAGTGGATCCGCAGGATGTGGCCGAGTGTTTCATCAAGGCCGTGGTTTTCGGTCTGCTCACCATCTCGATTTGCGCCTACAACGGCTTCAACGCCCACCGTCGTCGCGGCTCGACCGGCGCGCGCGCCGTGAGCGCCTCGACCACCCGCGCCGTGGTGTTCTCCAGCATCGTCGTATTGGCCGCCGACTACATCATCACCTCGTTGCTGGTTAAACACTCGTGAGCGCCCCAACCCCAGTTCCTGCCTCAGGCTCCGAGCTCTTCCTCGACATCCGCGGCGTGACCAAACGCTTTGGCGAAAACACCGTTTTGGCGGGCGTCGATCTCTCCGTGCCGCGCGGCACGGTGGTCACCGTTTTGGGCAAGAGCGGCACCGGCAAATCAGTTTTCCTCAAGTGCCTGGCTGGTATCGTGCGACCCGACGAGGGCGAGATCCGCTTCGATGGCCAGCCGCTCAACGCCGCCAACGCCCTGGCCCGCGCCGAGTTTCGCCGCCGCTGCAGTTACCTGTTTCAGGGCAACGCGCTGCTCGATTCGCTCACCGTGCTGGAGAACGTCGCCCTCCCGCTAGAACAGACCACGCAGATTTCGAACCGCGAAATCCGCCGCCGCGCGATGGAGGCCCTGCACCAGCTCGATCTGACCAAGCACCGCACCCGCTACCCCAGCCAGCTTTCCGGCGGCATGCAGAAACGCCTGGCGTTGGCGCGGGCCATCGTGACTCGCCCGGAATTGGTGCTCTTTGATGAACCGACCGCCGGACTCGACCCGATCCGCCGCAACCACGTGTTCGAGATGATCGTCAAATACCAGCGCCAGTTCGGGTTCACCGCCGTGCTGGTGACGCACGATCTGCCCGAGGCGCTGGTGGCGAGCGACCAGGTGGCGCTGCTCGACGGCGGGCGCATGCAATTTCAGGGCACCCCGGAAGCCTTTAACCGTTCAGAAAACCCCATGGTGCGCGCCTTTCGGGACAGCGCGGCCACCCTGCGGGACACGCTCGCGGCCCTGCGCCGTGGCGAAACCATTACCTCGGAAGACGATTTATGAAACAGGCCAGACTGGAACTGATTGTGGGAGCGTTCGTGTTACTCGGCCTCACGGCTGTCGCCTACGTGGCGCTGCGCATCGGCGCGGGCGCGTTGGTCGGTCGCGACACCTACGAGCTGCAGGCGCGTTTCACCAACTCCGGCGGGCTCAACCCCGGCAGCAACGTCATCATCGCGGGCGTGACCATCGGCCGAATCAAGGCAATCGAGCTTAACCCGAAGGACTTTAGTGCCGTAGTTACCTTCAACGTGCGCACGGCCGTCAAACTTCCCACCGACTCCATCGCCTCGATTAAGACCACGGGGTTAATTGGCGACAAATTCCTGTCGCTCGCCCCCGGTGGCGACAGCGAGTTCCTCGCTCCTGGCAGTCTGATCACCGACACCGAATCCACGGTCGATTTGGAGTCGCTCATCAGCCGCTTCGCCTTTGGCAGCACCACCTCTAAACCCAAGCCCACTGAAACCAAATGAACCTGCGTCTGCTCAAAATTGCCGTTTTTACGGCTGTGTTGTCCGCCCTGCGTTTGCCCGCCGCCGAGAGCGCTGCGGCCAGCCATGCGATGCTGAAGGGGGCGGTTAACGAGGTTTTGGCCATCGCCTATGATGGCACGGCTGCGAGCACGCCGCTTTCGCTGCGGGTGCGTCCGGTGCTGGAGAAGTATTTCAACTTTGAGGTCATCACGCGCAAAGCGATCGGGCCGGGCTGGCAGCAGTTCACGCCCGAGCAGCAGGCCAGCGCGGTC
>JBIIMH010000023.1:0-11245 GCA_044338095.1 Rariglobus sp.
GCCGAGATCGAGGCCGCGCTGCACCCGGCGGACGCCGCGCTGGTCTGCGACCATTACGGAATCGAGGCGGCGGGCAACGTGCCGCTTTCGCTCGATCCGCAGAACGAGTTCACCGGAAAAAACATCCTCAAGCAGCAGCGCCCGCTGGTCGAAACCGCCGAACTGCACCAGCTCGCCCCGGCTGAAGCGGCCGAGCGGCTGGCGGCGGCGTTTGTTAAACTTCGCCGAGTCCGCGCAGAGCGGCCCCGCCCACAGCTCGACGACAAGATCATCACGGCGTGGAACGGCCTGGTGATCTCGGCCCTGGCCCGCGCCTCGGTATCGGCAGCCGGCTGCCTGAGCGAAGTGGGCGGCACCTACTGCATGGCGGCCGTGCGCGCGGCGGAATTCATCGAGCGCGAGCTCTACGATGCGAAGCGCGGGATTCTGTATCGCAACTACCGCGACGGACGCGGTGTCAACGAGGCCTTCGCCGAGGATTACTCGTACCTGATCGCCGGCCTGCTCGACCTATACGAGGCCACCTTTGACCCGCGCTGGCTGCACTGGGCCGAGAGCTTGCAGCAGGTCATGGACGCGCTGTTCTGGGATCCTGAATACGGCGGCTATTTTAACTCCCGCGCCGACGACACCAGCATCGTGCTGCGGCTGAAGGACGACTACGACGGCGCCGAACCCTCGCCCAATTCGGTGGCGGCGGGCAACCTGTTGCGAATGTCGGCCCTGTTTCACGATGACGCGATGCGTACCCGCGCGCTGGCGACCATCGAGTCGCTGCGCGCCCAATGGTCCGAGGCGCCCCACGCGCTGCCCGAGCTGCTTTGCGCGATAGAACGAGCGCTGGAGATGCCGCGCCAGGTCGTGCTGGCGGGCGACCGGCGCACCAGCGAATTCGGCGCGCTGGCCACGGTGCTCGTTGAAAAAATCGGCCCGCGCCGGGCGGTGCTGGCCGTGCCCGGCGATGATCCGGCGGGACGCTGGCTTTTGACGCGCGCACCGTGGCTGGCGGCGATGAAACCGGCGGCTGACGGGCGGCCGTTGGCCTACGTGTGTGAACGCTTCACCTGCCAGGCTCCGGTGGAAACCCCCGAGGCGCTACGGGCGCTGCTCGGCTGAGCATCGCGCCGAAAGTAGCGCAGACTGGAAGTCTGCTTCTAGGTAACCGAGCAGACTGGAAGTCTGCGCTACTTTCACCGGATTCTCGCTCGACAGCTCCGGCGTCGCAGCCTTCCAGTTAACTCAAGCCAATTGGTTT
Source organism: Rariglobus sp. (assembly GCA_044338095.1). Lineage (GTDB taxonomy): Bacteria > Verrucomicrobiota > Verrucomicrobiia > Opitutales > Opitutaceae > Rariglobus. The sequence goes on from JBIIMH010000023.1 coordinate 1,256, forward strand.
CACGCTTTTGCCCCGACCGCTCCCGTGCCCGAGTCGCCCCCCCTACCATTGAAAATTCTGACCGTAGAAGATGATGCCGTTGCCCGCGCCGTGCTTCGCCAAGCGCTGCTCAAACTCGGCCACGAGGTGGTGGAAGCCAAGAACGGGGCCGAGGCGCTTATACTTTTGGCCAAGGAGCCGGTGCGCCTGGTTGTCAGTGATTGGATGATGCCCGAGCTCGACGGCCTGCAACTGTGCCGTGCGATTCGTAGCCGCTTGGACGCCGACTACGTCTATTTTATCCTGCTCACCGGCCGCGAGGCCGACGTCGAAAACCAGCGCGAGGCCATCGAGGCAGAGGTCGACGATTTCCTGACCAAGCCGCTCAATCTCCAAGACATTTGGATGCGTCTGCGGGTGGCCGAACGGATCCTGCGTTACGCCACCGAAGTGCGGCAACTGGAGGCGTTTTTGCCCATCTGCGGCTACTGCAAAAAGGTGCGCGACGACCAAAACTACTGGCAGCAAATCGAGAGTTACATCAACGAGCGCACCGGCACGGATTTCAGCCATTCAGTCTGCCCGGATTGTTATCAACGCGTGGTGGTGCCGGAGATGGACAAACTGCGCTCGGATGCTGCAGCCCAAAAAACTCACACCTGTGTCAAACGAACGGATTGATCGCCTCGAAGAGCGACTCGCCTGGCTGCAACGCCACGTGACCGAGCAAGACAAGGCCATGCTGGAAATGGCCGGCCAACTTGACCGCATCAAAGCCGAGCTCATGCGGCTTAAGCAGCGCGCCGAGTCAGCGCCCAGCGGGCTGGACCCGGCAAGTCCGGAGTCCGAGCGCCCGCCGCATTATTGATTTTTGCACCCGCGGCGGCGGGCGACGAAGGACTGATGGCCGTTCTCGGCGCGATTTTGAAAAACCGACGCCAGCTCGAAGGGCCAAACCTCCTCCGCCACGCTCCAGTCGGCGTGCGCGAGCGCGATCTTCTGCGCGTAGTCAAAATACTCCGCATGGTCGGTGCGGAAACAGAAGCGGGCGCCCTCGCTTGCGCGGCTCGCCAGCAGCGTTAAAAACTCGGTCTGCAGCACGCGATTTTTCCAATGCCGACGCTTGGGCCAGGGATCGGAAAACAGCAGGAAAATCTCAGCCAGGCGGGTGTCGGCGGGCAGCGCCTCCAGGAAAAGCGTCACCTCGGCGTGCAGCCAGGCGATGTTGGTGAGCGCGGCGCGGGTGGATTTGCGCGCGGAGCGGTCGAGGCGGTCGCCGATGATGTCGATGCCGATGCAAAATTTTTGCGGGTGGGCCTCGGCGTAGGCGGTCAAGTAGTGGCCGTGGCCGCTGCCGATTTCCAGGGTGAGCGGAAGCCGGGTCTGCAGGAGCGGGGCGAGGCGCGCGCGCAGCTCGGTGAGACGGGAGGCGGTGATGGCTTGGGCGATTTCCAGCGGCATGAAGTACAGGGGTGTTACGCAGGGGTGCGACGGTGCTCAATCCCGAAGATAGGGGAACCGGCCGCAGCACCATGCCTAAGCTACTTGCCGCCCAACCTCACCGGCACGCTGACAAAAAACGTCGTGCCGGTCCCGAGGCGACTCTCCACCCACACCCGGCCGCCGTGCAGTTGCACGATGTGCTTCACAATCGACAGCCCCAGACCCGTGCCGCCCGTTTCGCGAGAACGCCCCTTGTCCACCCGGTAAAAGCGTTCGAACAGGTGCGGCAAATCCTCCGCCGGGATGCCGGGGCCGTTGTCGCGCAGGCTCACCACCACCTCGTCCACCGTGTGCAGGCGGGCCGCCAACTCGATGCGCGAGCCCTTAGGCGTGTACTTGAGCGCGTTGTCTACGAGGTTTTCCACCACTTGTGTGAATTTCAGTGGATCAAGCCCGAAAGGGACAAGCCCGGGGTCATTAACCCATTCCAGCGTGTGGCCGGCAGCGGCGGGGCGGCCGCGGTAGTCGTCGACGATCCCCGTCAACAACGCGGGCAGGTCGGTGATCTCGCGCTTGAGGCCCGGGTTGATCGACTCCAGGCGCGACAACACCAGCAGGTCCTCCAGCAGCGAATTGAGCCGCTCGGTGTGCCGCTGGATGGTTTTGAGGAAACGCTCGCGGTCGTCGGGCGGGATGTCGGCGTGGCCGTCGACGAGGGTTTCAACATAGCCCTTGATCACACACAGCGGGGTGCGCAACTCGTGCGAAACATTGGCCACAAAGTCTTTGCGCACGGCCTCCAGCTGTTTCTGCTTGGTGATGTCGTGCAGCACAAAAATCGTCCACTGGCCCCGCTCGCCTTTTTGGCTCGGGATGGTGGTGCCGCTGACTTCCAACCAGATGGTGCGGCCCGTCTCGATGAATTCGACCTCCTGCTGGGGCTGGGCCTTACCCCGGCGCACAGCCTCGACGTGGGTTAAAAACGCCGCGCTGTGCAGCACGCGCTCCAGGCGGTGGCCGATGATTTGATGCGCGGGGCGCGCCGACATGGCCTGCAGCGCCTTGTTGGCCAGCAGGATGTAATTATTCGAGTCCACGATGAGCACGGCCTCCTGCAAGCTGCCCAAGGTGGCCTCAAGCTGGGCGAGTTGCCCGGTGCGTTGCTGCTGCAACTGGGCGCATTCGGCGATGAGCTCGTTGCCCGCCACACGCAGCCGCTCCCACCCTTTACCAGCCGCCCCGGGCAGGTCTTCGCTTAACAGCGGCTGCTTGCGAAAAATCGCCTGCTCCAAGGCGCGCACCGCCTGCCGGTGCGACCAGATCTTCAGCCAGGCGAAGATCACTGCGCAGGCCAGAACCAGGATGATGAAAATGGACATGGGCGGGGAAAACTCAGGGCAGACAGGCGTGCACGGGTGGCAACGGCAAGGCTAAGCCCTGCCCTACTCTGCCGTACGTTTTTCGGCGATCCGGTAACCCACCCCGCGCACCGTCTCAATCCAGTCCGCCTCGGTCCCCAGTTTCTCGCGCAACCGCCGCACATGCGTATCCACCGTGCGGGTCTCGATCTCGGTTTCGTAGTTCCACACGTTGAGCAGCAGGTGCTCGCGCGTCTGCACCCGGCCGCGGCGCTCCATGAGCAGTTTCAACAGGTTAAACTCCGTGGCGGTGAGCTCCAGCGGCTGGCCGTGGAGCTGAACCACGTGCCGCTCGGTATCGATGACGATTTCTCCCACCTGAATGCGCTTGGGCACCTCGGGGGCGACCACCGCCAGGCGCCGCAAAATCGTCTGCACGCGCAGCACGAGTTCCTTCGTGCTAAAAGGCTTGCAGATGTAGTCGTCGGCCCCCGTTTCCAATCCCTGGATGCGGTCGTTCTCCTCGGCCTTGGCGGTGAGAAAAATAACCGGCACTTTTTTCAGCTGAGGGTCGGCCCGCAGCATGCGGCAGATCTGGATGCCGTTGAGCTCGGGCATCATCACATCGAGGATGACCAGGTCGGGCAAAAAGGTACGGGCGATGCCGATGCTGCGATTGGGGTCGTTGACGACCTCGACCTGGTAACCCTTGGCCTTGAGGTGGTACGCGACGAGGGTGGACACATCGGACTCATCGTCCACGACCAGGATTTTTTGCGGGAGAGGTTCGGCCATAACTTCGAGCTTAGGCATAGCCGAAGCGCCGCCCCGCTCCCAGAGAATTTACCCAGTGTTGCACAAATGTTACACCGTCACCGGAGCGTCACACGGATTTAAAACCAGCGTGGCGCCCCCGCCCCAGCCCAACCCAAGCGTTGGAGGGCTAAGCGCCGGGTAAGAACGGAACCAGCTGAGGAAATAGCAGCATTTACGGAGTGCATGGGCTGGGGCGTGAGCCGCACCCCTCCTCGCCGCAGAAGCACAGCTTAGATTAATCGCCCGACGGCAACGCACCCAGCCGCCTGCCTTAAAATTTTGCCCACCTCGGTTTAAATTTCCGGTAACCTTTTTGCTCCCGCCACGTATACCGTACGTAACACCATGCCGATCGAACCCGCCAACGCAGCTCCCCCACCCTCGCGGGAGCAGCTGCGCCAGTCCTTTGACGAGATCGTTCAGACTCACGCCGCAGGACTGATTCGGTTCCTCGTCCGCTACACCGCAGACGCCCACGCGGCGGAGGATCTGGCGCAAGAGGCGTTTGTGCGCGCCTGGCAAAAGCTGGACCGCTTCGACGACCGTCGCCCTTTCGCGCCGTGGCTGTTCACTCTTGCCGCCAACCTCGGGCGCGACTTCTTACGGCGGCGAAACCAAGCGCGCGAAACCGCGGCAGACGACGCGGCGGAAGCCATCGATCCCGCCACTCCGCCCGATTTTGCGCTGCTCGGCAACGAACGCCGCGATCACCTGGAGGCGCGTATCCTCGCTTTACCTGCGGGGCTGCGGGAGCCGTTACTGCTCCACTACGAACACGACTGGCCGATGGCCGCCGTCGCCGCCCACCTCGGAATTGAGGAAGGGGCAGTCAAAACCCGCCTTCACCGGGCCCGCCGCCTTCTTCACTGCCAGCTCCACCATCCCGATCACCTATGAATACCCCCGAACCACTCATTCCGGAGGATTACCTGATCAACCACCTCCGCACTCCGGCCACGGTTGCCCCATCGCTTGCCTGGCAAAAGGCCCTCACCGCCCGCCTGCGCCTGGCCGAAACTCAACGCCAACGTCGACGCTGGCGACTCCGCGCGGGAGCCGCCGCGCTCCTTTCCACCGGTGTCGGTCTGGTCATGCAGCGGGGCCTGGCGCGGTTAACCGAATCGTTTCCCTCTCCCATCGACCTGATCCTTGACGGCCTCGCCAAGGCACAGGCCGTGGTTCATTTCCCGGCACCGAAAATCCTCTTGGACAACCTCAACAACCTGGTGAGCCAGCCGCTCTTTTACCTGGTTCTCGCCGTTCTCCTTCTACTCGAAGTGACGGCATTTTTCATTCTCCAACCCCGTAACTCAGACCACCCATGATTCCTCGCCTCTTCCTTTTAATTATCCTCATCGCCAGCCCCTGGACCGCACATGCCGAACTCGCCAAGACCCCGAGAGCGCAAATCTGGCTGCAAGAAGCCAAGGACCTAACCGATGCGAAAGTGATCGCAGTGGGCGAGTCTGGCGAGGTGCACGACATATCATATCAAGATCACGTCGTTTACGGTACCCTGAATGGCCCGTTGAAATTAATTGGTGCAGATCTCTATGTCGTGGGTCAGGTCACTGGTCCGATCACCGTGATCGGCGGCAACGTGACCGTGCTCGGCGAGGCCCATAACGATATCAGCGTATTAGGTGGCTCAATCCGTGTTGCCGGAACGACCCACGGCATAACTAGGGTGTTGGGCGGCAAGCTGACTGTCGATGAACAGGGTGTGGTCCAGAAAAAAAACGCAGAAAAAGGCAATATATCGTTGAACTTCAGGTTCCCGGATAAGGGTGAGGATTTTGAAGAGGTGGATGAAAACAGCGGTCAACTGTCGTCCGATTCCTCGACCGGCGCTCCCTGGTTTTCTTCGGCCAGACTGTGGATGGTCTTAGTGCTGATGGTGTGCTGGGCGGCCACCTCGAACTTGATGGTCGTGTTCGCACCTCGCGCGCTCGATAAGGCAGCGCGCTTGTTTACCCACTCCCCCGGGCGTGTCTGGATGGTGGGTATCGCCTTCTGGACGGTCTTTGCGGCGGCCAGCATTTTAGCCCTAATACTGTGCTTTTTCGTCATCGGCATCCCGTTGCTTGGCGGGCTGACCTTAATCTTTTTCGCCGTGCGCTGGTTCGGGCTGGCCGCCCTGCTCCTATGGCTCGGTCGTCGCCTTTGGCTGGCGCTCCGCGGCCGCGAACCCACGCTGCCGTCGGCGTTGATGATCGGCCTGCTGGCCCTAGGGCTCCTCCACCTGGTGCCAATGATCGGCGTAATCCTCTGGTTTGTGCTGATGATTCCGGTGGCCGGCGTGGCGATCCTGTGGCTGATTGAATCCCGGTCCAGTCAACCGCCCGCCCCGATCGTTGGTCAGGAAACCCCAGCTGCGCCCCCGACCGAAATCTAGACGCCTTGAAAGTAAGACCCGAATGGGATCATTACATTGCAAGAGGCCGCTGTGTTTGCCGCTTCCGTTGGACTAACTATCTAGTGGGCAGTAACATTCAACGCGTGTCGAATCCTGAGCCCCATTAAAATCAAAGCCATACTTCGAGCCTTTTAGCCGCGAAAGATCGCAGAGAACGCATACTAATTCAGGGTTTGTTCTTTGCGATCCCTGCGATCTTTCGCGGCAAAACTGCCTTGGTTTGATCCGACTCTTTGAATGTTACCACCTACGAGGTGGGCCACTTCGTTAATTGCTAACCGACACCGCCAGAGCCACCCCCACTAGGCCCCGGCATTATTTTTTTATCGTTAAACGATAAAAAATAGTTGACTAAGATAATTAAACTTCTGTTTTCATACGCATCGCATGACAACAAACACCTCCCCGCTCGATCCGATAGCCCACCCGCCTTTAAGCCCCTTCGTGCAAAATGAGACTATCTTTCAAAAAATCCGCTTTATCGGCAAAATTGGACTAGTCCTAAGTTCAATATTTCTAGTGCTTTTTTTAATCGGACTGCTGTTTATTCTGGTCTGCGTCATCATCGACCTCAGTGATCCCAGTAAAAAACTTTTTCTGGGAAGATATGAATGGGGCTTCAATTTGTTAATATTGGTTTCTTTGGGCGTCATACTGGAATTCACTTGGTGGCGTATTTTCCGCCGTTTTACGCCCAAAGACCTGCTCTCCCGCAAAACAGTGAAGCTGATCATGTGGGCCACAATCTTGACCTTCATTGGGTCGCTAGTGCCCCTTGGTAATTATGGCATCCAAGATTATAACTACTGGGTTGATTACCCCATTCAGATATTCGTCGGCATATTAAATGCACTACCGCTGCTTGCATTCGGATATGTCCTGATGATCAGCTTAAACCTTAAAGAGGAAAACGACCACACGGTCTGATCACCCATCATGTCCATCATTATTCGACTCGATGTGGCCCTGGCGCGGCGCAAGATGCAGTTAACCGAACTAGCTGAGGCCATCGACATTTCCCCGCCCAATCTTTCCATCCTCAAGACCGGCAAGGCCAAGGCCATCCGCCTAAGCACCTTGAACGCCATCTGCAAGCACCTCAATTGCCAGCCTGGGGAGATAATCGAGTACGCACCCGATGAACCGGGCGGCAATTAAAGCGCCGAACACCCAAGCCCCCCGTTTAACGTTCAGCAAAAACGGAAGGGCCCAGCGCTCGTAAACTTCACCGTACCGGTGTAAAAAATAAAAATTAACATTAAGCGCATAATTGATTATTTATGGCACGAATGGTTTCGCCTATTCGCCCTCATTTTTGTGGTGATGGCACCGCTAAGCGCCCGCGCCTGAGTGTGGGACTATGCCGTAATACCGAAGAAATCGGATAATGGCACCCGCGCGGAATTCCGACTTTGGCTGGATGACAAATCGCCTGAGCCACGTGCATTGCTCGTCCTCGCATCCGGATGGCAAGGCGATGGTCGCGGCAATATCGCGAATCCCCTCTGGCAGGATTTCGCAAGGAAACATCGCCTCAATAAAAAGGCCTAACCCGGAGCGGCAGATCTATAAAATCACGCATATCAAAAACCTGAAAGCCTGTAGTCTTTATATCAAAGTTTCCCACAACACCGATTTTCGCCTTAGCCCATCTTACCTGAAATAAATAATGACATATATCCAGAGAAGTTAGGCAAGGCATTCAACCCCAAAAAATAACATGAATAAAAAACTAATACCCTATACGTTTACTGCCCTAATATCGACCGTGATACTGAGCGGCTGCGTAATTGGCAATCGATTCCCTCAGTCTGCGACCGTTGGGCAACAAGTGATTGATTTACAAAAGGCAAAGGAAGCTGGCGCAATCACTGAAGCGGAGTTTTTGGCGCAAAAAAAGAAGGCGCTTGAACAAGACGCCCCGGCGATCAATAGATAGGATAATGCGTTGTTCAGTTGTGTATATAAACCAACCTGAAATCCGCCTAACCAAGAGCTCCAGGTTTTTGGACTCATAAAATGTAGGGGCATATTTATGGGCGAAAAGCGGCGTCGATCATGGCCACTATCGCCCATATCCCCCCCGATGCTTGGCCGGGGACGGCCAACGCTACAATCTGAAGTTTATACAATCTGAAGTTAAACTTCGCCGAATGTAGAGTTGGCCAAGGTTTCACTTAGGCCCGGCGACGGTAAGAGATTTTTGGGGCATCCTCACGGATGAAAGGAACAATCCGGTTCAACATCGGGATGACCGTCATAAAACGGAGACGGCGGCCTCGACCAGCCGACTACGGCAAGGCCACAACTACCCCGTTGTGTTAGACTTTTCAGGGCACTCGCCCGCCTGCATTGACCGCCTGACGTGCCAGGTGACGGCCAAAGCCACGCATCACCACCAGGTGAGCCAGGGCCTGGGTGAGATTGTAGAAATACCAGGGCAGCGTCGGCGAAAAATCGTGGATCGCGGCCAACACGCAGGTGCGGTTGAGCATTTCGCGGAACTCGAGACGGCCTTTTTTGTTATCCTTAGTCCGCGCCAAAAGGCCGCCGGTGATGTAAAACAACACCCGGTCCTCGGTGCTGCGGGTGGGCGAATAGGTCAGCTCCAACAACAGCAGGCGCTTCGAGCCGAAGAAAAAGCGGCAGCGCCCGTCCGCATCCACCGTACACGTGACAAACGGCCAGACGAAGCGGGGCAGCCAGCGGTAATACTCCTCCGCCACCCAGCGCGCCGAAACCCCCGCCGGCAGCGGCAGGCGCTGCACCGAGCGCACTCGCTTGGCCGCACGCATCGCCAGCTCATCGCGCGGCCGCAGCGCTTCGAGCCGCGGGCGAATCAGGCGATTGTTCGCATCGACCGACTGCCGCAGCGCTTCGTCAAAACTCATAGAGCCGATCTTTAGATAGGCGAGCAACGGGTTATCGCGGGCCAGCATCTCATGCTTAAGGCTCTCCACCAATGGGTTAACTAGTGCAGGCGAGGCCCCGGTGATCCACGCCACCCAAAACTTGGACAGCCAATTGGGCAAAAGCGGAACCTCCATCATGCGAGGGGACCGCCCCAGAAGCTCGGCGGTTTTCTCCAGCAATTCGCGGTAGGTCATCACGTCGGGCCCGCCGATATCGTAACTGGCGCCATAGTAGGCAGGATCGCCCAGCACCCGGTCGATCGCGCGCACCACCTCTTGGATGGACACCGGTTGCATGCGCGAGCGCACCCACGACGGCAGCACCATCAGGGGAAGGCGGTGCACCAGGTTGATCAGAATGCGCAACGACGACCCGCCCGGCCCCACCACCAGCCCGGCGCGCAGCGCGGTCACCGGCGTGGACCCCGCCCCCAGCGCCTGTTCCACCTCCAGGCGGCTGGCGAGGTGCGCGGAGAGCGTCACCGCCGGCGGAATCAAGCCGCCCAGATAAACGATTTGTTTTATCCCGTGCAGCCGGGCGGCCCGCGCGAAGTTGTCCGCCAAAATCAAATCCAGGTCGACAAAAGTGCCTTGAGTAAGCCGCGAAGACGGCAGCATGGAATGCACAAGATAGAGGGCGAAATCGGCGCCCTTGAGCGCCTCCTCGGATTCCAGCAGCGAAAACAAATCACACTGCCGCCATTCCACCCCAACCGTCACCGGCCCGAGAGCGGCGTGGGCCAGCGAGCGGGTCAACGCGACCACCTTAAATCGCTTGGCCAACTGGGCGCAGATCGCCTGGCCGACAAAACCGCTGGCTCCGGCCACCACCACCGTCGGCTGCGTAATCGTGTTCATAGCGTTGAAATAGAATCGGTTGGCCCAAGCGAAGGAGTCACGGCAAACACTGGCGGAGGCGCCCTGATACGTGGAGTTTCGCCAAGGCAGGGCATGGCGCAAGCGCCGAGGCATCCTGCGCCACCCCCGTGTGGACCGGCCCGGTCCCGAAAGTAGCGCAGACTTCCAGTCTGCTCCGACGCTGGCCGGAGTCGAACCCGGAGCAGAC
>JBIIMH010000349.1:0-3096 GCA_044338095.1 Rariglobus sp.
CCTCGTTGGCCTCAACCAACAACGCCTGCGTTACACCGGCTACTTGCCTTCTCTGGCCACAGGGAAATCCGCCTTCGACGGGCACCAAATCTACGTGCTCGAGTCCGGCCGCTACTTCGACCCGGTGTGGTTTTACGACAGTCCATTGCCCTCGCGCTTCGATCCGATCCTCGTGCAAAAAAGCACCGAGGCCTTCGATCCCGAGACATCGCTGGAGGAAGACCGTAAAAGTTTCCTCGCCACTCCGCTGTTCGTGGACGCCGATTTCTGGATAAACCTCCCGGTTTACACGGACCATGCCGTGCTCGGCGTGAACGGCGCGCTGGTTAACGCCACGCTTTGGAACGCCTCCAACACGGCAAGATTCTTTCGCAGCCCCGCCAGCGCCCCCGCCGCCGTTGCCGAGATGAGCGCGATCCCCGAATTGCGCGGCACCTGGATGTTCACCCTCGCCAGCCTGGAGCGTTATCAGTTCATCGGCGGCCCTTGGTTTAACTCACTTTACACCATATCCGAGCCCCTGATCTGGCTCGGGACTGATCCGGTTCTGCTCGACGCGCTCATGCTCGAACGGATTAACCGCTACCGAACACAAGAGGGTTTTAAACCGGTTTCAGAGGACATCCGCACGCTCGAGTTTGCCTCGATCCTCGGCGTGGGTTCACGCAAGACCGCCGACGCAAAGTTTGTGCCGGTTGGCAATTGATTGAAAATGCCCTTGTCTCACACGGTATCCTCCACCCTCTTTTAACAACTTTTCTTATGTCCGACGCGTATCTCCCGCTTCTCATCCAACTTATCCTCGCCGCTGGCTTGGCTATTCTCATTGTCGGCGTTAGCCACCTGATGGGTGAGCGCCGCAAAAAGCAGACCGCCATCACCGACACTGCATATGAGTGCGGCGTAAAAAACGACGGGCTCTTGCACTCGCGTTTTTCGGTTAAATTCTACGTTACCGTCATGCTCTTCATCCTCTTCGACATCGAAGTGGTATTCCTGATTCCATGGGCCTTCATTTACCGGGATTTTCTAGCCAACAATATTTCGATTCTCGGCCCCATCCTATTTTTCCTTGGCGTACTCGTGCTCGGCCTGTTTTACGAGGTGCGCAAGGGCGCTCTCGACTGGGAAAAGTGAGACCAACGGGCGAGGCTTGAACGAGACTTATCCTGATGAAACTCGACAAGATCATCGCCCGGAATCGGATCGTAGATTTACGCAGCACGGACATGCGCGGTGCGCTGACCGAGTTGATTGCGGTCGCCGCCAATAAGTTTCCCGACCTCAAGCAGGAGTCTTTGCTGCGCGGCTTGATGCAGCGCGAAAGCACGATGACAACGTACTTGGGTGAAGGCGTTGCCCTGCCTCACGTACGGGTAAAAATGAGCCGCAATTACGTGCTCGTCATCGGCCGCAGCCAAGACGGCATCCACAACGAGAACACGGTTGAGGAGGAAAAAATCCACCTCATTTTCATGTTGCTGGCGGACGAAAAAGCCCGCGACTACCTCCACTTACTCGCCTCCATCGCCCGCTTGCTCAAGGACCATGAACTCGTCCAGACGGTCCGTCATGCGGCCACCACAGGAGACGTGTTCAAACGACTGGTCGCGGGCTTTGGCGGTATCCTCGCCAAGCCGGTCCAAGCCCAGCAAAACCGCATCAACCGGCTCATGATCCGCGAGGCCGACCGCGTTGCCAAGGGCGCCGGCTGCGGGGCCATCATGGTTTTCGGCGACGCCTTCGTTGGCGGGATCGAACCGGGTGCCTGGTTCCCCAAAAGTAAAACCATCCTCGTCACCCGTAATCTCGTCGAGTTTGACGAGTCGGACGGAAACTCCGTCGGCGTCATCCAAGTTCGCTCCTATTCGCCTCGCCGCCTTGCCCAGCTGCGCAGCGCCATGTTTGTGGCGCTCACCCGAGGCATGATTTCCTTCAATGACCGGGTGTGTTGCGTCGGCGGCATCGCCGGTAGCAACCAATTCGATACGGTCGTCATCGTGGACGTGGAGCGCGAGTTTCAAACGCTGCTCACCGGCCATGCCGATCTGATGCCGGACGACGTCAAGCCCGAGGTCCTGGAACGCGTAATCGCCATTGCCACCGAGTTGGCGGTCGAGGGCCGCGAGGGTAAACCCGTTGGATGCCTTTTTGTGGTGGGCGATGCCCCCAAGGTAGAGCGATTGATCAAGCCTCTCGTTCTGAATCCGTTTTACGGCTACAAAGAGGAGGATCGCAACATCCTCAACCCCTTCATGGATGAGACCGTCAAGGAGTTCTCATCGATCGACGGCGCCTTTATTATTCGTGGCGACGGGGTGGTCTCTTCAGCGGGCAGCCTGATCCAGGCAGCCGATGTCGAACACGTCCTGCCTAGCGGGCTGGGTAGCCGTCACGCGGCGGCGGCAGCGATTACCGTGGCAACCGAGTGCATATCGATCGTGGTCTCATCGAGCACCGGCCAAGTCACGCTCTTCCGCCGCGGAGTGATGCTGCCGCTGACGGAAAAGAAGTTCGGCCCCGCTGGTTAAGACTGCAAAAGGGCCGTGAGGAGGAACCGACCACCGTCGGCCTCCTCGATCGCCTGACGCTCAGAACAACTCGTCCTGAACACCACCCGCCGGCTTCACGCCAAGAAACCCGCCGTACCGTTCCAGCCAATCATCGAGTTTCTCCAGGTAATACTCCGGATCGTAAGGCGCCTGCACGGCGTCATAGAGCTCCACCGGCCGAGCCCGCTGCCAGTCGCTGGTTTTGCCCGTTTGCTTCGGCGTGATGTAATAAATGACCCGCTCACCCATGCGCGGCTTTGGGTCCATCAACAGCGCCGCTTCAGCCGATGCTCGCCGCGGTTTACCGCCGCCTTCGATGAACCGTGAGTAGGCGTCGGGGTTCATACTGAGCACTTCGCCCTTGGCTACTTCGGCGACTGCCAAGGTGCGCGCCGCCAGCTCGGCTCGATAAAAATTCACCAACTCCACCGGCGACTTTTCGCTCGCCCCCAATAGAAAATGAATGAGCTGGGTTCCCAGTTTTTTGAGATACGGCTCGATTCCGCGCGAGCGCAGCGCACTTCCGCGGATGATGACCTTCTTG
>JBIIMH010000350.1:0-3095 GCA_044338095.1 Rariglobus sp.
CACGTTGGATTTACGCGTTGGTCCTCTACCCTGGGGCTGATGCCGCTTAACCCTGTTAATACCCTTATTCGCCATGCCGCCTGTTACCCTGATCGATCCCGACGCGATTGAAAATCTTCGTGCGCTCAGCCCCGATGACGACGATGCGTTTTTGAAGGAGATTCTGTCGATTTTTTTGGCCGACGTGCCCGAGCGAATTGCGGACTTACACGCTCACCGTGTTGACGGCAATACGGCCGCCTTCATCCGGGCTGCGCATAGCATCAAAGGCAGTTCCAGCAACGTTGGGGCCTGTGAAGTACGCGAGATTGCCCAACTGATCGAACACGACACGCGCCAACTGGGCACTCCTGTTTCGGAGTCGCAGATCGCGGCACTTGAGGCCGCATTTGCACGGGCTAAAACGGTTATCCTTCCCTTGTTGGGGTGAGCCCCGTTTGACGGGAATTCCGGACTAAACAGGGGCCACGTTAACGGGATCCCGACGCATGAGCACCGGGATCCGTGAGACGCTTTGTGAAACGCGAATCTGTTTTAGAAGCTGTAGCGGGCACCCAGCGAGAACAGCCATGGGTCGAGCTGGAGCTCGGTCAGGTTGGCGCTGCTGGTCATCACATCGGTGCGGATCATGACGCGTTTGACGTCGGCGTTGAGCGTCCAGCGGTCGTTGACCTTGTAATCGGCGCCGATCTGGCCGGCCGGGCCGAAGCTGTAATCCTCGAGCTTGATGGCACCGTTGGAGAGGTTGTCGTCGAAAATGATCGTGAAGTTAACACCGGCGGCGACGTAGACGCTGAGTTTGTCGGCGGGGTTGAAGGTGTACTTGGCGAGCAGGGTGGGGGGCAGTTCGCGGAAGGTACCGATCTTGTTGCCGGCGAGTTTGACGGTGTGCTCTTGCGGGACCGTCAGAACGAGCTCGGCCGACCAGTGCGCGTTGAAGGCGTAGCTGATGTCGAATTCGGGCAGAACGATGTCTTCCACGTCGATGTCCAGGTCGGACTTATCGACGGTTTTCATGTAGGTGGCGGCCAAACGGACCGACCAGGGACTGGTGGCGGTCTTCGCGGAAGTGACCGGAGCGACGGCCGGGGCGCTTTGGCTGAAGCCAGTCAGTGAAGCGCCGACGGACAGAAGTGCGGCTAAGGTAGCGGAGCGGAGGTTTTGCATGTGGTCAGGGTTACGATGAGCGCATCGAATTGATGCGGTAAGCCTACCTTAACCCGCCTGCGCCGTTTCCGACTGCGCAGGACTTGCCCTAGATTGCGCAGGTTTTGAAGACCGTGCGCGCGGTGCCGCCGAAATTGGGCGGTGACGCCTGCCTTAGGCCCACTCGGGCGGGTTTTGCAGGTTGGGCCGGAGCACGCCGATGCACGGCAAGTTGCGGTAGCGCTCGGCGAAATCCAATCCGTAGCCGACCACGAATTTGTCGGGGATTTGGAATCCCACGAAGTCGGCCTCAAACGCGACTTCGCGGCGGCCGCGTTTGTCCAACAAGGCGCAGGTGTGGAGGCTGGCCGGGTTGAGCTTTTTTAACATGTTGGCCACGGCCGAGAAGGTCTTGCCGGTGTCAAGAATGTCGTCGATGAGCAGCACGTGACGGTTGCTGATGTCGAGGGTGAGGCTTTGCAGGAGCTTGGGCTGGCCGACGGATTTGGTGTCGTTGCGGTAGCTTGAGATGCGGATGCAGTCCAGTCGGACGGGATTGGGAATTTCGCGCAGCAGATCGGCCGTGAAGAAAATGGCGCCGTTGATGATTGAGACCACCGTGATCTCCTCGTCGCCGTAGGCAGCGGCGATCTCCGCGCCCAGGGTTTTGACGCGCTTTTTGATGTCCGTAGCGGAGACCAAAACGGTTTCCAGATCAGCGTGCAGCGGTGATTTTTTGGCCTTGGTCATGGGGAAAGAGGCGGTGAACTTGCCCTTGGCCTCGGTCGAGCGCAACAGCTTCTTCGTCACATCGCGTAACTGTAACAATCCGTAGCGGGGGGCCTATTCTTTTGACTTAAGCCACCGCCGAAAGCTTTCTGGGCGGCTTCCCTCCTCGGTTTTCCCGAATGATTTCGATTCGCATCCAGAACCTCACCAAGCGCTTCGGTCCGACCGTGGCCCTGCGCAACCTCGATCTGGTGATTGAACCGGGCGAACTGTTTTTCCTGCTCGGCCCGAGCGGGTGCGGCAAAACCACGTTGTTGCGCAGCTTGGCCGGGTTTTATTTTCCCGAGGAGGGTTCCATTCAGTTCGGCGCGGAGGACGTGACTCGCCTGGCTCCCCACAAGCGCAACACCGGCATGATGTTTCAGAGCTACGCGCTTTGGCCGCACATGACCTTGGCCGAGAACGTCGCCTTCGGGCTGGAGGAACGCAAGGTGCCCAAAGCCGAGATCAAGCGCCGGGTCGCCGAGGCGCTGGCCTCAGTGCGCATGGAAGCCTACGCCGAGCGTAAACCCAACCAGCTTTCCGGTGGCCAACAACAACGCGTGGCCCTGGCCCGCGCCTTGGTCGTGCGCCCACGCTGCCTGTTGCTCGATGAGCCGCTGTCCAATCTCGACGCGAAACTGCGCTTGGAGATGCGCGCGGAAATCCGCCGGGTGTGTAAGGAGTTTCAACTCACCACTGTCTACGTGACCCACGACCAGAAGGAGGCCCTGTCGATCGCCGACCGCATGGCCATCCTCGACGGCGGCAAAATCCTGCAGGTGGGGGCTCCGCGTGAAGTTTACCGCCGCCCAGTCTGCAAAGCTGTGGCGCATTTTATCGGTGAGACCGATTTTATTGCCGGTCGGGTGCTGGGGCCGCAGGGGGCCTACGTGGAGGTGGAAACCGCACTCGGCCGTTTCCTTGGCGTGGTGGGTGCGCCTGGCTTCAATCCGCCCGCGGGCACGGCGGTGACGCTTTCGATCCGGCCCGAGTGCTGGTCGCTGGGCCGTGAGGCACGCCCGGGCAATTCGGTGCGGGGCCGCATTGGCGCGGCGGTGTACCTCGGTGAGGTGGCGCAGTATGAATTTATCGCCGCCGGCGCGGTGTTAAAAGTTTACGAGTTGAACCCCCGGTTTGTTGATGGATCCGCCGCCGCCGAGCTATGGGCGAGTGTCGAG
>JBIIMH010000352.1:0-3083 GCA_044338095.1 Rariglobus sp.
CCTCGGCTCTAAGCTTGCTTGCGAACTCGGGTCCGCCTTATTTGCGTGCCACCGTGACCAGACGCCTCCTCCCCGTCCTTCTTCTTATCAGTGCCAGCCTCGTGCAAGGGGCTCCCAGCCTGCCGCAAATTACCGCCAGCCGCACCGAAATCACCGATGCCGGCACGGTGTTCACGGGCAACGCCCGCCTCGATTACGACGGCGCGATCTTGCTCGCCGACCAGATCTCCTACGATCCCAAGACCCAAATCGCCCGCGCCGTCGGCCGCGTCTCCTTCACCCGTGGCCCGCAAACCGCTGCTCCATCCCGTGCGGCCAACCCTCGCGACCGGGCCAAACCGCTCGCCCAGACCACCCCGCAGCGCCTGCTCGCCGACGAACTCACCTACAATCTGGCAGATCGCACCTATACGGTGAAAAACGTCCGCCTCGGCCAGGACCCCATTTACATCAGCGGCAGCAGCGTCGAGGGCGGCCCCGACAAAATCGTTATTCGTGACGCAGTCGTGAGCTATTCCGAACCCAGCTCCATCTCACCGGCCCTGCGCGCCTCGACGGTCACCTATGTGCCTGGCGACCAAATCCAGGCGAAGAGCGCACGCATCGGCATCGGCTCCACGCCCCTCATCCCGATGTCGGCGTTCACCCAGTCGGTCAACGACCCGCTGCTCAGCCACATGACGGCCCGCGTCGGCTACGGTTCGCGCTTGGGCGGCGAACTCGAACTGGGCCTGCTCATGCCGGTCAACCGCATGTTCAAACTCGGCGGCGAACTCGACCTCTACACCAATCGCGGCGTCATGTTCGGCCCCGCAGCCGCCTACAATCTCGACAACGCCAACACCACCATGAAGGGCTCCCTGCGCAGCGGCTTCATCAACGACAGCGGCAAGCGCGGCAACGACATCCTCGGCAACCCCATCCAGGCCAAGCGCGAATTCGTCGAATGGGAACACTACCAGACCGTCGGCGACAACGTCACCCTGCTCGGCCAGGTTAACTACTGGTCCGACTCCGAGGTCACCCGCGATTTCCGCCCCAAGGAGTTCGAGAAGACCCAGACGCCCGACAACTTCCTCGAAAGCTACTACACGGGCGACAACTACGTCATCTCGGCGTTCACCCGCTTTCAACCCAACGACTACCACGTGGTGCAGCGTCGCCTGCCCGAAATTCGTTTCGATGGTCTTCCCGTTGAGGCCGGCTCCGGCATCTACCACCGCGTCAACGCCAGCCTTGCCGTGCTCGAGGACACCTCGCTGACCGCACCGACCAACACGGTTAACCAGGTTGACCGCTTCGACACCTACTACGGCCTCACCCGCCCCTTCACCCCGAGCGAATGGTTCTCGATCAAGCCGGTGGCTGGCACGCGTTTCACCTACTACGATCGCGCCCAGGCCCCGCGCAGCGACTACGCCCGCGGGCTCGCCGAGGCCGGCTTCGACGCCGAGCTGACGGCCAGCTCCACCTACGACTACAAAAACGAGCGCTGGGACATCGACGGTCTCCGTCACGTGGTCAAACCCTTCGTTTCCTACCGCGCTATCGGCAACGCCGACCAAGGTTCCTACACCGCCATCCCCGCGATCGACCGCACCGTCTTTGCCACCGGTCTGCAACCCCTCGGCCTGGCCGACCGCCGCGACATCGACACCTTGGGCAAGACCAACACCCTGCGCCTCGGCGTCAAAAACGCCGTGCAAACCCGCGACCGCACCTACGCCTCGCGCAACCTTGCCGAACTCGAAGTTGCCGGCGACTGGCGCTTCGACCGCACCACCGGCCAGGACAGCCTCTCGGCCATTCAGAGCCAGCTCACGCTCACGCCTGCCAAGTGGTTCAGCTACGATGTCTACACCAACGTCTCGCCGGACGACCTCACCATCGAGGAAATCAACACTGGCGTTACATTCAAAGACGCCGGGGTCTGGTCGGTGCGCGTCGGCACTAACGTTATGGAGTCCAACCCGCGCGACTCCGCCACCCTCACCAACACCAAAGGGGGGATCGGTGAATACACGCTCGATACGCACTACTTCATCAACGAGGTGTACGAGGCCATCCTGAACCTTCGCTACGACGAGCTCGGCGGACGCTTCACCCACAAGGGCATCACCCTGCGCCAGAACATCCGTAATCTCTGGTTCATCAACTACGCGCTCGCCTTCAGCGAGGGCGACTCGCGCACCGGCAGCACCAGCATCAAGGTCAGCGTCGAGCTGGCCAATTTCTAATCGGGCAAAACGCCCCGAACGCTTGTCCCGCCGACTCAGGGGCGAGACGCCCGCACTGTGGGCATCTCGCCCCTGCTTCATTTTAACCGTCTTAACACGCCTCC
The DNA here is from genome assembly GCA_044338095.1 of Rariglobus sp. Lineage (GTDB taxonomy): Bacteria > Verrucomicrobiota > Verrucomicrobiia > Opitutales > Opitutaceae > Rariglobus. The sequence continues at coordinate 2,342 of JBIIMH010000352.1, forward strand.
TTATCAATGACCGATCGTCCCGCATCCGCCGCTCCCGCCGCCAGCCAAGGCCGGGTTTTCCTCACGCTTTTCGCCGCCCTGCGTCCCCACGTCACCACCGACCGCAATCTGCCCTCGCGCCTGCAACAACTGCTCGCCCGTGAAAAACGCTTCGGCAGCCGCGACCGCCGCCTCTACCGCGAATTGCTCTACACCGCGCTCCGCCACCTGCCGTGGATCGACGCCCACCTCGCCACCTCACCCGATGAAGCCGTCCGCGCCACCGCCTGGCTAGCCACCGACACACCCGCCACTCACGCCTTCCGCGCCCACTGGACCGCAGGTTTGCCGGAAACCCCGACCAGCGTCGCCGAAAAAGCCCTACACCTCCAAGCCGATCCCTCCGCGTTATTGCCCGAATGGTTCGCCACACACTGCCCAGCGGCGTTCACCGCTCCCACGCTCGACACTCTGCACACCCGCGCCCCGTTGTGGATCCGCATGCAGACCGACGACCCTGCGCCGGTGCTGGCCGAGTTCGCCACCCGAGGCTGGCCCGTGCGCCCCTCCCCAATCCTGCCCGCCGCGCTTGAAGTGCTCACCGAGGCCGACCTGACCACCACCGATGCCTACGCCCAGGGCCTGATCGAGATTCAAGACCTCGGCTCACAACTCCTCCTCGCCACCCTCGATCCGGCGCCCACCGGCCTGTGGCTCGACGCCTGCGCCGGCGCCGGCGGCAAAACCCTCCAACTCGCCCTCC
>JBIIMH010000353.1:0-3070 GCA_044338095.1 Rariglobus sp.
CCAGAGCGACGCGCCCGCTTCCAAGGGCGATCCGTCCACTCATTCCTCCGTGCTCGTCGACGGCCAGCACACCGAGTCGCGTCCGGCCAGCGTCCAAGTTCCGACACCTACAGCGCCCAAGCCGCAGCCCGCGCCCGCTGCTTCGCCCCCGCCGCTCGCCGAGCTGACCCAGTCCGCCGCAGCCGAGACGGCCGCGCAGGAGGCCGCCCGCCGCGCGCAGTCGCCCCTGTCCGGATCCGAAAAATTTCAGGGCGACAACCCGTCGGGCTACGGCACGCAGGTCGCCCCCGCCTCCTCGGCAGTGTCCGCCACCGTGACCGAGCGCGTTGAGGGCACGGTCGACGCCAAACCCGACACCGGCGCTCGCACGGGGCTTTTTTACAAGGTCGACGCCAAGCGCCCGCAGTCCCGCCCGACGCTTTCCCCCGCAATCGCCCGAGGCCGCGCTTCGCCGCTGGCCGATCGCGTCCTGGGCACCGAGAACATCGGGGCGGTTGCCTACAACGCCAAGTGGTCGGCCTACGGCGAGTACATGCAAAAATTAATCGAGACGGTGCAAAGCCAGTGGGACCGCATCCTCGACCAGAGCCGCGTCTCACCGCCCTCGGGCACCAAGGTCACGGTGGTGTTTCGCCTCGATGCCAAGGGCGAGGTTGCCGAGATCGTCAAAGTTTCAGGTGGCGGCGGACGCAGCGCGCAGGACGCCTGCGTGAGCGCCATCGTCGCCCGCGCACCTTATGGCGCCTGGTCCGCCGATATGATTGGCGTCCTCGGCCAATCACAGGAGATTACCTTCAGCTTTTTCTATAATTAAACACCACACATGAGCGCCTTACCTGCCAAATTTTGGGATCAACTGCCACTGGGCACCGGCGTGACATTGCTGCACATCGACGCCAACGGCCTGGCCGCCCTCAACAAGCCCGAGGGCGTGCTCTCGCATCCGAACATGGAAAGCGAAGTCCCGCGCGCCTTGCTCACCGTGCCCTACGACATCAAGGACGAGAGCTTTAACTGGACTCCCGCCGACGTCCCCGGTGCCGCCGCCCGCCGCCTGTATTTGTTGAACCGCCTCGATTCGGCCACCTCCGGGGTGATCTTGGTCACGGCTAACCAGAAACTCGCCACCTACATGCGCGAGCTCTTCCTCAAAAAAGACATCCGCAAGCTCTACCAAGCCGTGGTGTTTGGGAAACCCTCCGAGGCTTCACAGCTCTGGCGCGACCGCCTCTCGGTGCAGAAAAAGCGGGCCAAGATCCGCGTCGGCATGGGCAACCACTCCGATGCCGCCGCCAAAGCCTCCGAGTCGCGTATGACGGTCATCCGCCAAAAGCGCGACGTGGTGCCGCCCTTGGCGCTGATCCAACTGGAGCCGCTCACCGGCCGCAGCCACCAGTTGCGCGTGCAATGTGCCGGGCGCAACCTGCCCATCGTTGGCGACCTGACCTACGGCGATTTCCCCGCCAACAAAGCCTTCGCCAAAGCCACCAGCCACAAGCGCCTCTTTTTGCACTCCTACGAGACGAGCTTCGACTACGAGTGGCAGGGCAAAAAATTTCACTTCACGGCCACGGCCCCGCTGCCCGCCGAGTTCGCCCAACTGCTCTGAACCGTAGGTGCGTGCAGACCGGTAAAAGACGATCACGGTAACGAACCCAAATCCCCCAACCGTTTTAACCACTTATGGGCACTCGTGGTCACTTATTCCGGCAAAGCCAGTCCGCTTTTTGGATAAGTGTCTCCAAGCGCTAATCAGTGGTTAAAAAATGCCCGTCTTTGCCATGAAATATCCCTTCGTTGTCGCTGCGTTCATTACCTCCTTCTCCTTATTCACGGTTACCTCCACTCACGCCTTCAGCACCGTGCAGCTCAAAAACGGTGCTTCCCTCGACGCCGAGGTCATTTCCGAAAAAGCCGACCGCCTCGTTGTCGATCTCGGCTTCACCGTTCTCTCCGTGCCGCGTGATGAGATTGAGAGCGTCAAACCTCGCACCGAGCCCGGTGCTTCTGAGCCAGTGGTGGAAACCGCCACCGCCGACCTTTACCGCATCGCCGCTGGCTTGCCTACCCTCTCGGTCAAAGAAAACGTCGACCGCGTCGGCGAGGCTGTGGTTTTGGTGCGCACGCCGGTCGGCCTCGGCTCCGGTTTTTTGATTCATCCGTCCGGCTACATCGTGACCAACGAGCATGTCATCGCCGGCGAATATAACATCAGCGTTACCCAATTTCGGCGCGGCGCCACCGGGCTGGAAAAGGTCCAGTACAACAAGGTCCGCATCGTCGCCCTCGACTCCCGCCTCGACCTCGCGCTGCTGAAAATCGAGGACGCCGGCCCGACGCCGTTTCCGACCGTGTCGCTGGTCGGTGAGGCTACGCTTAACGACGGTCAGGCGGTCTTCGCCATCGGTAGCCCGCTCGGGCTCGATCGCACGGTTTCGCAAGGTATCATCAGCTCGCACGCCCGCTTGCTCGACGGGCAGCTTTTTATCCAGACCACCACGCAAATTAACCCCGGCAATTCCGGCGGCCCGCTGTTCAACCTGCGCGGCGAGGTGGTCGGGGTGAACAACATGAAGGCGATGGCAGTCGGCGTGGAAGGGCTCAATTTCGCCATCCCGATCGACGTGCTGAAAAACTTCTTGCGCAACCGCGACGCTTTCGCCTTTGACCCGCGCAACCCCAACGCCGGCTACCGTTACTTGCCGCCACCCCAGCCGGTGAAGGCCGCCGTCGGTACAGTCGCTCCGACCCACGCCAAACCCTGAATTTATCCGCCATGCACCTGATCCAAAAAGTAGCGCAGACTTCCAGTCTGCTTAGATCCCTAAAAACACCCGGAGCAGACTGGAAGTCCGCGCTACTTTTGCGACCCGGAGCTAACTGGCGAACCTCGCTACTTCTCCCTTTTTTCCTTATCGCGGCCACTTGGCTGCCGGCCTCCCCAAAGCTGCCGTTGGCCAATCTGGTCGACGACCAAACGCTGCTCGCGCTCTCAGTCAGCGATGCGCCGGCTCTCTTGCGCGGCTGGGACGCCAGCCCGCTGGCTGCCTCTTGGAGCGACCCGAAAATC
>JBIIMH010000354.1:0-3067 GCA_044338095.1 Rariglobus sp.
CTTTTTTGTGCCGGCCGGCGCGCCCGCAGGAACGTCTACGGTCAAAAAATAGCCACAAAACCTAAATTTTAAGAATAAATGTTTATGGTTCTTCAAGATGTGACGATTTAAGACCTACCCTCTCTTGGCCATCGGCGCACAGTCGGCTACCTTTCAACTGGATCAGCCCCTTTTTCAGTGTCTTCCCCCACCCTCATCACCCGACTTAAGACCTTCTGGGTGTTAGCGCGTCCCTTCTGGATAACCTCGGACGAGCGTAAGCATGCGTGGTTGCTCATGGGCATCGTTTTGCTGTCCACCATCGCCCAAAACTGGATCGGCATCCGCCTCTCTTATTGGAACCGCTCGTTTTTCGACACCGTGCAACGCGGCGACTACGGCTACTTTGTCCACCTCGGCGGGGTGATGATCGGCCTCATTTTCCTATCCATAACATTCTGGCTTGTAGAGGACTACGTATTCTCGTCGCTCAAAATCCGCTGGCGCCGCTGGATGACCTCGCGGCTGCTCGATCAATGGTTGGGCGACCGCGCCCACTACCTCGGCCAACTCGACTCGATCCACGGCGATAACCCCGACCAACGCATCAGCGAGGACATCCGCAACTTCGTGTTCACCTCCCTCGACCTGCTCATGCAGGTGGTCTCCGCAGTGATCGGATTCATGGCCTTTGTGGTCATCCTGTGGAACCTCTCTGAAGGTCCGCCCACCCCGCTGGGCATTCCCCCTCCAGTGAGTTTACCCGAGGCCCTGACCTGGCTGACACCGGCGTATATGATTTTGTGGCGCGCATATGAAACCACCATGGCGTTCATCACCTCCATTCCGGGTCACCTGGTCTGGTTTTGCTTCCTGTATTCCTGGCTGGGCAGCTGGCTGGTCAATCGCGTGGGGCGCCCGATCATCGGCCTCGCCTACGAACAGGAAAAGCTGGAGGCCGATTTCCGCTTCGGCCTGATCCGCCTGCGCGAAAACAGCGAGAGCACCGCCCTGATTGAGGGCGAGCCGGCCGAACGCCGCACCCTCGGCGCAAGTTTTTCGCTGATCGTGGGCAACTTCAACGCCCGGCTCATCAAGCAGGTTCACCTCAACGCCTTTAAGTCGGTTTACTTCCGCCTTTCCGATTCCGTCCCCCTGGTGCTATCAGCCCCGAGGTTTTTCGCCGGCACGATTTCGCTGGGCCAACTTACCCAGTTAACCGGAGCGTTTGGGCGCGTGCAGGGCTGCCTGAACTTTTTCATCAACAGCTACGAAACCATCGCCGGCTGGTGGGCGGTCACCGAGCGCCTCGACGGTTTTATGCGCGGCATCGAGCACTCCCACGAGCTGCGTGCCACCCAAAGCCGCATTTATTCGACCGGCAAAGTCGGCCATGAATTGGTGGTCAAAAACCTGGCGCTGTTTCGGCCGAATGGTGAACCGCTGCTCGCCCCGGTCAACTTCACCCTCACCCCCGGCGATTCCGTCCTGATCACCGGCCCCTCCGGCTGCGGTAAAAGCACGCTCTTGCGCGCCCTCGCCGGACTCTGGCCCTACGAGCAGGGCTTCGTCCACCTTCCGGCACCATTCCGCTGCATGGTCATGCCCCAGCGCCCTTATTTGCCGATCGGCAAACTGCGCAACGTGGTCACCTACCCCGAGCCGCCGGAAAAGTTTACCGACGAGGCCGTGCGCACCGCGCTGGCGTTGGCGCAAGTGCCCTCGCTGGCGGGGCGCCTCGACGAAAGTGCGCACTGGTCTCAGTTGCTCTCCGGCGGTGAGCAGCAACGCGTAGCGCTGGCGCGCATCTTCCTGCTCAAGCCCGACTGGCTCTTTCTTGATGAGTCGACCTCAGCCATGGATGAAGCCGCCGAACACGCCTTTTATCTGAGCCTGCGCGCGACCCTGCCTGAGGTGACCTACTTGACAATCGCCCACCGCAGCACCCTGCGCGCCCTGCACTCCCGCCACTTCATCGTCGTCACCCAACAGGACAACAGCCACCACCTGACCGAATCGACGACCGGCATGGCCAATTGGTGAGGCGGCGCATAGCGGAAGGCTCGCACAAGCGGTGAACGCGGCACCTTCATCCAAATCGTTCAAACCCACCAAACCCATTGACCAACAGGTGATCGGGTGGCTACCCCATTTTCAATGGGCCGGCACCGGCTAAAAAAAGTCGACGAAGCCGGGGATTTTCTAAAAGGTAACCCCTGTTCTTCTCACCAGCATGATGAAACCCCGATTGCTCCTTGTGTTAGGATTGCTCCTGCTCAACGCAGTACGCGCAGAGGAAACGGTCGCCCTGCTAAAGCCCGGCGAAGCACTGACTTATAACGTCGGCTGGGGCCCTGTGAGCCATGCCGGCGAGATCAAAATCAGCGCCCAGGCCGAGGTGGTCGATGGGCAGCCACAAGTCCTGGTCCAAACCCAAACGCGCACCCGCGGCGTAATCCGCAAGCTGCTTCGTTTTGACGGCACGGCGCAGTCGCGCTTCGACGCCCTCAGCGGCCGCCTGCTGAGCGCCACCGCCGCCACGCTTTCGAAAAAGAAAAACACCAAAGCGTCGATGACCCTCGACTACGCCAAACGTGAAATCGGCTACGTCGACCACCTCGACCCCAAACGGTCCTCGACCCTGCCACTGCCAGCAGGCGCACCGATGGACCTGATCACCGCCCTGATCCAAAGCCGCGCGTGGGACCTCGAATTAGGCCAATCACACGAAGCGCTGGTGATGTTTGACAACGAGTTTTACCCGCTCCGCATCACCGCCGAGCGCGAGGAAACCATCTCCACTTCAAAGGGCCCGCGCAAAGCCCTTCTCCTGGTCCCCCGCATGGTCGGTAACCCCAAAGGCATGTTCCGTAAAGGAGGCCAAGTGAGCGTGTGGGTTTCCACCGACCACGAACGACTGCCGCTGCGCTTTGAAGTCAGACTCAAAGTCGGCACCGCCTACGCAACGCTCAGGGATTACCAGGCCCCGGCCGTCCTGTTGACGCGCCGGTAGAACGTTTCTGCGTTCACCTGCAGCCGCCTTAAAGTAGCGCAGACTTCCAGTCTGCTCCGAGCGGGAAGGCAGACT
>JBIIMH010000355.1:0-3065 GCA_044338095.1 Rariglobus sp.
CGGTTTAACGGAGGCTCATCGGAACTCCATTCCAGGCAACCGTTTGTTTTTTTTCGTGTCTTTAGTCGGTTTCGTGGTTTCTAGGTCCCTGTGGATCTCACGCCCTACCGCTCGTTTTTAAAGGAACTCGCCCTGCAAAGCGGCGAATTCATCAGGCCGCTCTTCGCCACTCCGTCATTGGCTGTAGAATTTAAATCCGATCAGTCTCCGGTGACCGCTGCCGACCGAGGGGCCGAGGAACTGCTGCGCACGCTCATCGCCGCCAAGTTCCCCGCCCACGGAATCATCGGCGAGGAACACGGTAACGACCGCCCCGACGCCGAATTTGTCTGGGTACTCGATCCGATCGACGGCACCAAGGCGTTTATCACCGGAGTGCCACTGTGGGGCACGCTCATCGGCCTTCTGCATAATGGCCAACCCATACTCGGAGCGATTCACCAGCCCATCTTGCATCAACTCATGATTGGCGATGGGCGCGTCACCACGCTCAACGAGCGTCCGGTGACGGTGCGGACCTGCTCGCGCATCGAAGAAGCCACGCTGCTCACCAGCGACCCGCTCAACCCGGCTATCTATCAAAACGGGGCCGCCTACGACGCCTTAATCAAGCGCGCCCGCTTGGTGCGAACCTGGGGGGATTGTTACGGTTACCTGCTGCTGGCCGCCGGCTGGGCCGACGTGGCCATGGACCCGATCATGAACCCTTGGGACATCGCCGCGTTGGTTCCCGTGATACGCGGCGCCGGCGGAGTGATTACCGACTGGCAAGGTGGCGTGGCCTACCCGGCAGAGTCCACCGTCGCCGCCGGCCCCGGCCTGCATAGCCAGGTGCTCGCCGCACTCGCCGCGCGCACCGCCTGAGCCGAATCCATACAGGCTTTTACCTTCTAACCCGATTTCACGTATAAACACCCTTAGTCATCATGAACTGTCTTAAAAAATCATCCCTTTATTTGGTCTTAACTTTGGCCCTCGCCGGTGCGAGTCACCTCTCTGCGGAAAAAATGCTGCTGACCGACAAACAAGGGCGCTCTCTCACCGCCGACGTGCTCGCCGTCGAAAAGGGCGCTGGAAAGGTGAAAATCCAACGTGAAGACGGCCAGATTTACGACCTGCCCCTCGATAAACTGAGCCAGGCAGATCATGACAAACTCTTGAAGCTAGCGGACACGTTAGCAGCTGCAGAGGCCGCTAAACCACTCAAGCCCGACGCCATCAAATTGGAGCTTAGCCGCGGCAATTTTAAGACCACCAGAAAATCCGAGGACGTCACACTCACTTCAGGAGAAACCGTCAAAGACGGGTTAAGCATTACCCAAGAAAACTGGGGTTACTCTCTGACGATTTCCAATCGTACGCCCAAACCCATCGACGAACTTCGCGTGGAATATCGGCTTTTCGCCACCGTGGATAGCATGGGCGTCGCGGATGATAAACTGGTTTTGAAAAAGAAGGCCTATCAAACCCCTATCGAAAAAATCGAAGCATTGGACAAAACCACCCTGCGCACCGAAACAATCGTGGCAGTCAAAAAGGCGTTCAACGGCAACATCTTCGTGGCCAAAACGCGCCGTAGTGAATCCAGTGAACGCCTCTACGGCATTTGGCTGCGCGTATTCCGCGGCGACCAACTCGTCCAAGAAATCGCCATGCCGGACAGCTTGCGCACCAAAGAAAAATGGTGAATCGAGGGGGAGGGCCGCGCCGGAGCGCGCCCCTGCTCACCACTTCGCATCAACAGGCCCGCTTAACGGCGGGCTTTTTTTGCGGGCGCCTTGTACTCAGCGGTGACGATGGAAGAAAAACCGCCGCGTGCCTTGAAGTCGGCGATAATCACCAACGAACGCGGTTTGAGCGCTTGCCCCAGATCGTCGCAGATCTTGTTGGTCGCAGCCTCGAAGAAGATGCCCTCGTTGCGGTAGGCGTGGAAATACAGCTTGAGCGACTTGAGTTCGACGCAAGTTTTGTCGGCCACGTAACGCACCGTGATGCTGGCAAAATCCGGATGGCCGGTCATTGGGCACACCGAGGTGAACTCATGGTGCGTGTGCGCGATGGTGAAATCGCGGTGTGGCGCAGGATTCGGAAAGGTTTCGAGGATTTTTGGATCAGCCATGTGGTGAAAAGTAGTGAGCACCGAGTAGCGGGTAGCGAGTAGAAATAATTCAGCATTTGGCAGGTTGAATGCCCGCTACTCACTACCCGCTACTCGCTCAGGTCGCCGTCTCGGTGAAACGCGCCTCGCGAATGACCGTTACCTTGATCGTACTGGGGTACTGCAGTTCCGTCTCGATGCGCTGCCGGATTTCCTTGGCGATGGCGTGGGCCTGCTCATCGGTCACACTCTGAGGGTTAACCACTACGCGTACCTCGCGGCCCGCCTGAATCGCGTAAGCGTGGTGCACGCCCTCGACCCCAACCGCGAGTTTTTCGAGCCGCTCAAGGCGCTGGATGTAGCCGGTCATCGACTCAGCGCGCGCGCCCGGGCGCACCGCCGAAACCGTGTCGGCAAGAATCACCAATCCGGCGTAAACCGTCTCCGGCTTAACCTCTTCGTGGTGCGCCGCGATGGCGTTGACGACAATCGGGGTCTCGCCAAAGCGTTTCACAAAGCTGGCGCCGACGGAGGCGTGGCTGCCCTCGTAGTCTCCCTCGACCGCCTTGCCGATGTCATGCAGCAAGCCGGCGCGCTTGGCCAAGCTCGGATCGAGCCCGATCTCGCTCGCCAGCATCGAGCACAAAAAGCCCACCTCAATGGAGTGATCGAGCGCGTTTTGCGCGTAGGAGAACCGGTACTTGAGGCGACCAAGCAACTTGATCACCTCGGGGTGCAGGCCGTTGATGCCAAGGCGCTGCACGGCATCCTCGCCCGATTGCTGCACGTTGAGTTCCACGTCCTCGCGCGCCCGCTGATAGAAATCCTCGATCGACGCCGGGTGGATACGCCCGTCCTTGACCAAGCCCTCCAGCGTAATGCGGGCGACCTCGCGCCGCACCGGGTCAAACGACGAGATGAGCACCATCTGGGGCGACTCGTCGATAAGCAGTGTCACACCGGTGGT
>JBIIMH010000356.1:0-3063 GCA_044338095.1 Rariglobus sp.
GACCGCGATTTCTACCTCAACGCCCAAGAGGCGATCGCCTACGGTTTGGCCGACAAGATCATCGATAAGCTGTAAAACCGATTCGTGCTCGTGAGGAGGGGCGCCGTGCTAGCGCCCCTCTCATCCCAGTGGTGTCACCGCGAAAACCCTGCGTAAGGTTAAGGCGGTCACAGCGCCAGGAGCGCGGTTAGCTCCTGGCTTACAGCTCAAAGCTCCGCGACCCTCCGCCGGTTTCGTTAACTGCGGTAATCCGCGTTTTCGCTCACGTATTCGTGCGTGAGGTCGCCGCCGAACACCGTCGCCTCCGCCGTTCCCGAGCCGAGGTCCACCTCGATCTCAACGCAGCGCTCGTGCGGGGGGTAATCCACCGTCGCACTAAAAATGCCATCCGCCGTCGGCTTGCTCACGTAAAGTTCCGCGTGCTTGAGGTGCGCCACCAGCGCCTTTTCCTTGTCCGGATTCAGCCGGAACGCGCCTTCCGCGAAAATCTCCACGCCGCCGATACTCGCCCGCAGTTGGGACAAATCCGTATCCGGCGCATGGGCACCGACGTGTTTGCCGATTGCCTGCACCAGGCGGCCCACGTTCGGGTCGTTGCCTGCCACCGCACATTTAAAGAGCGGCGCGTTGACGATCGCCTTGCCCAGCGCAACCGCCAGCGACGGGGTGGCGGCTTTTTTGACCACCACACGAATGACGTGGCGCACGCCTTCACCGTTGCGCACCACATCCTCGGCCAGATCGCGGCACACTTGGGTCAGCGCCGCCTCGAAGCCAGCCAGGTCGTCGCACGACACTTGGCTGGACGAGACCAGCGCAACCGTGTCGGAGGTGCTCGTGTCGCTGTCGACACTGATGCGGTTAAACGTGGCATCTACGGCGCGTTTAAGCACGGCGCGCAACGTGTCGCGGGGCACGGCCAGATCGGTCAGCAGGTAAACAAGCATCGTGGCCATGTTGGGCTCGATCATGCCGGCGCCCTTGGCGATGCCCACGATCCGGCCCGCGCCAACTTGGGCGCTGCGGATTTTGGGGTAAAGATCGGTGGTCACGATGCCCTCGGCGGCGGGCAGGATGGAACCGGCGGCGAGCGCGGCGGCGGCCTGCGGCAAGTGGGCGATGATGTCGTCGGCGGGCAAGCCCCAGCCGATCACGCCGGTTGAACACGGCAGCACCGCGGTGGCGGGCAAGCCGAGCAGTCGCGCGGTCTCGGCGCACACACGCTGCGAAGTCTCGACGCCACCGGGCGCGCAGACGTTGGAAATCTTGTTGTTAATGATGATCGCGCCGAGCACCGGTTCGCCGAGGCGCTGGCGGCCCACGATGATGGGGGCCCCCGGAAAGGCGTTTTTGGTGAACATCGCCGCGAAGTCCGCCGTGGGCTGGTCGAGCGCGATGAGCGTGAGCGTCATCTTGGCGGGTTTGGGCGCCTCCTTCGGCATGAAATCGAAGCGCGCGGTGCCGACGCGAAAACCGCGCGGCAAGGCGGCTTGAGAGGCGAGCCAGGCGCGGTGTTCCGCGCACGAGGAAAAGGTAAGGGCGGTGCTAGACACGCGTCCACAAGTGGCGCACGGCGGCGCGGAGTGAAGCCGAATGTGCAGTTCAAGCGCGCCAATTGTGTGAATTCCTGCGCTCCGCCGAGAAATAAGATGGAAATGCCGGCCGCGCGTGATTTACCCGTGATTAACTTATCCATTCCGCTACGTGAACGTTAACGAAATTACCACCAAGGCGCGCGTGCTTCTCGAAGCCCTGCCTTACATCCAAGATTTCCGCGGTTCGACCTTTGTCGTCAAATACGGCGGCAGTTTTATGGATGATCCCGATTCCGAGGTGCGCAACCGCGTTGCCTACGACATCGCCTTCCTGGCGGCCGTCGGCATCAACGTGGTGGTCGTGCACGGCGGTGGCAAAGCCATCACCAAGGCACTCGAAGCCTCCGGGTTAAAATCCCAATTTGCCCCCAACGGCATGCGCATCACCGATGCGGCCACCGTGGACATCGTCAAAAAAACCCTTGATGAGATCGTCAACAAGGACGTGTGCGACGCCATCTCCCTGGCCAAGGCCAAACCCAAGGGGTTGGCCGGCGACAGCGTTCTGGTCTGCGAAAAACTCACCGTCGACGACAACGGCAACACGGTCGATCTCGGCTACGTGGGCGAGGTCACCGAGGTGAAAGTGAAGCTGATCAAAAAGGAAATCGCCGATGGCAACATCCCGGTGATTTCCCCGGTCGCCGAGGGGCTCGACGGCAAGCCTTACAACGTCAACGCCGACCTCGTCGCCGGCCGCGTTGCGAGTGCGCTGCGCGCCCGCCGCTTGGTTTACATGAGCGACGTGCCCGGCCTGCTCTCCAACCCGAGCGACCCTGAGTCCCTCATTTCCACGCTCAAGGTTTCGCAGGTCGACGACCTCAAAAAGCGCGGCGTCATCGACAAGGGCATGCGCCCGAAGGTGCTCAGCGCCGTGCGAGCCCTGCAAGAAGGCGTCCAGCGCGTGCACTTCATCGACGGCCGCCTCCCGCACTCGCTGCTGCTGGAGATTTTCACCGACAAGGGCATCGGCACCGAAATCGTGCACGGCTAACGTTTGCCCACAAAACGCGGCTGCGCCCGCCGACTAGGCGCTTATACCCCTTAGCGTTCAAGATGAGCTTAATAAACCTGATTCCTTGGGGCGCGAATACCTTAGGGCAAACACCCTGAGCTCACGCTCAAGGCCACGGTGTGTATTCACAAAGGGTGTGGCCTTGAGCGTGAGCTCAAGGATATCGTCCGCAACTTGAACGCTAATTAGTGTTACCTATTTCCCAATTTATGAACCGTTCTGATGTCGCTTCCCCGAACACGGCCGATCTTTACGACGCGCATGTGATGAAAAACTACGGCCGTCCCCCGCTCACGCTGGTGCGCGGCAGCGGCTCGTATGTCTGGGATGACCAGGGGCGCAAGTTTCTCGATTTCACCTCAGGGATCGCGGTGTGTGCGCTCGGGCATTGCCACCCCAACTGGGTCGCCGAGGTACAGCGCCAGGCGGGCGAACTCGTTCACGTGAGCAACC
>JBIIMH010000357.1:0-3059 GCA_044338095.1 Rariglobus sp.
AGGACGGGCGTGTGAACGTCTCCGGTCTTTTCCGCCTGCGTGACGGCCTCGAGCTTTCCCGCGAACTCGCTTTGTCCGCCTACCTGCGCGCGAGCGGACTCGCCGACCTCGCTGATCGGCTCGCCAACGTCGCGATAGATCCGGCCTCGTATTCCGCCGTCGCCGGCCTCGTTTTTTCAAAACCCTACACTCGGCCCGATCGACTGGTGATCGGCGACACCTACGCGATGATTCCGCCCTTCACCGGACATGGAATGGCCATGGCGTTTCAAAGCGCCGAGCAGGCGCTGGACCCGCTGCTTGCCTGGTCGCGGGGCCAGGTGACTTGGGATGAGACGATCACCACGGTACAGCAGCGGCTCCGGCATCTTTTTCGGGTTCGGTTGTCGGTCGCCTCGTCGCTCCACCCGTTTCTGGTCGCTCCCAGCGGCCAGCGCACACTTGCACTCGCAAGCCGCCTCGGCGTGTTACCGCTTCGCTCGCTTTACCACCTCACTCACTAAACGCTCCGATTTCCGCTCATGTATCTCCAAGCCCTCGCCACCGCCGTGCCAACCACCTCCCTGACGCAACCGGAGTGTTGGCAACTCCTGGCGCAGTCCAACGCCCGCAAGCGGCTCTCGGAGCGTTCGCTGCAGATGCTCGAAGCCGTGCTCACCGGCGACAGCGGCATCGACCGGAGGCACTTCTCGGCGACCGACCTCGACGCGATTTTCGACAACACGCCCGACCAGCTCAACGCCGCCTTTCGCGAAGCCGCGCCCCGCTTGGCCGGTCGCGCGCTCACGTCTGCGCTGGAGCAAGCCGGCCTGCGCGCGAGCGAACTCGACGCGCTGCTCATTTGCACCTGCACCGGCTACCTGTGCCCTGGCGTTTCCAGTTATGTGGCCGAGCAACTCGGCCTGCGCCCCAACGCCTTTCTTCAAGATATCGTCGGCCTAGGCTGCGGGGCGGCCATCCCGACTTTGCGTGCCGTCAACGCCGTGCTGGCCGCCCAGCCCAACGCGACCGTGGCCTGCGTGGCGGTTGAGATCTGCTCGGCAGCCTTCTTCATCGACGATGATCCTGGGGTGCTCATCAGTGCGTGTCTCTTCAGTGATGGCGCGGCGGCAAGTATCTGGCGCGCTAAACCCAAGGCCGGCTCGTCTGCTGTGCGATGCCACGGTTTTAACACCCTTCACCGCCCCCAGGACCGGGACAAACTCCGCTTCGAGACCCGCGACGGCAAACTGCGCAACCTCCTGCACAAAAGCGTGCCCGCGCTCGCTGCGGACGCGGTCTCGCACCTGCTCGCCGACGAGCCGTTTGGCACCCCGCCGCCCACGCAAATCATCGCCCACCCCGGCGGCCGCGAGGTGATCAAGGCCATTGAAGGCGTGCTGCCCGCATACCCGCTCGATGCGACCCGGCGCGTGTTGCGCAACCATGGTAACATGAGCAGCCCCTCGGTGCTCTTTGCTTTGGCCGAGGCGTTGCGCGTTGGCCGACCCGAACCTGAGCGCGACTGGTGGATGGTCAGCTTCGGTGCCGGCTTCAGTGCTCACGGCTGCCGAATCACCAGCGCGTGAAAGAAGGCGTGACGCCGTCACGCGTTGTCTATTAGTGCCTTGGGTCTACCGATGAAAACCATCGCCATTCTCAACGGCCCCAATCTCGACCGCCTCGGCAAACGTGAACCCGAGATCTACGGCCACACGACTCTTGCCGACTTGGAGGTGTCCCTGCGCGCCGAGTTCGCGGGCGTGGCCGTCCTCGACTTTTTCCAGTCCAATCACGAGGGCGCGCTCATCGATAAAATTGGGGCGCTCGCCGATGCGAAGCTCGACGGTATCGTCATCAACGGCGCCGCCCTCACGCACACCAGCGTGGCCCTGCGTGATGCCCTGGCCGGCGCGCACATTCCCGCCGTGGAAGTGCACATCTCCAATATCTACAAACGCGAAGAGTTCCGGCACACCTCGTTGACTGCGCCGATCGCCGTTGCGGTCATCAGCGGGCTCGGGCTTGAGGGCTATTTCGCCGCCGTGCGGTTTTTGCTGAAACGGTGAGCACCCCGGCCCCCGACGAGTTAAGGTGGTTTGTTTGCCACACCAAGCCGCGCTGCGAAAAGAAACTCGCCGCGTTGCTGGTGGCTGAAAAAATCGAGCACTACCTGCCGACCACGGAGAGTGTTAAAAACTACGGCCCGCGAACCAAGCGCTTCACCAAGCCGCTTTTCCCTGGCTATGTTTTTGCCCAAGTCGTTCTGGAAAACAAGGCCCGTATTTATCAGCAGGACTTGCTCGCCCGGGTGATTCCCGTGGGCAACGAGTCACAGTTTCTGCGCCAAATGGCCGATGTGCGCGCGCTGGTGGCTTCGGGCTTCGAAATCAGCCTGCGCCCCGTTATGGAGCGCGGGACCCGCGTCAAGGTGGTCAGTGGCCCGTTGTGGGGCCTTGAAGGCGTGGTCGATGACCCTGCGAGCCCCAAGGGCATCATCGTGGCGGTGGACGTTCTCCAGCAGGGCCTGCACGTGTGCATCGCGGCGGATTGCCTCGAAATCCTGGCTTAGTTTTGCCCCTTACGCTTTGAGCGATTTTTTCGGCGCGCGGGCTACCCTGTTGAACTTCACCCGAAACAGGTCTTCGAGCGTGTCACGGATGTCGGCAGGGATTTGGTTAATCAGATCGTCGAGCGGGGGCAGGTTGCGTTTTTCTGCCGCCGCCTCGGCCAACGCTTCAGCGGCTTCCCGCGCCGCTTTTGAGGATAACGTTTCGCCGCGCTGAGTCGCCTCGGCGCGCATGCCCGACTCGGCAACTTCGTCCGGCCACTTCGGGCCGTCATCGTCGGTTGGCGGCATGGTGGAACTCATGTCGTCGGCTCTGCCCCGCTCTGGACCGCTTACTACGGGTGAAGCATCGACTCCGGGGAGCGTGACCTGACCGGCCTCGCCCGCGTCTTCATCCGGTGCGTCGGCTTCGGGTTCCTCGGCGCTGACGATCAACGGCTGGGCCGCCTTGGATACCTCGATTGCGATGACCAGCCGCGACTCCAACCGATCAATCAGGCCTTTTTTTTTT
>JBIIMH010000358.1:0-3058 GCA_044338095.1 Rariglobus sp.
GGGCGCGCTCGGTGAGCGCGGGGTCGTTGAAAAACCTGGCCACCGCGTAGAGCGCGGCCGACATGTCCTCGATGCCAAAGAAGGAAACGCGCAGGAACGGGATGTGGTGCTCTTTCTCCAGGCGCTTGGCCAGAGAGGTCATCGAGCCGGAGCACTGCACCAAGTTGAGCGAGGCGCCGTGGCAGCGGCGGATGGCATCGACACGGCCGTCGCCGGTGAGCGTCGCCACCACGTTGACACCCATGCGCGTCAGGTAGTCGCGGATGATCCAGGTTTCGCCGGCGATATTGAAGTCACCAAGAAGGTTGATGCTGAACGGCGGGATGTCGCTGATGTCGCCGGTGCCGACGAGGTGATAAACCGCTTCACAGGCGGCGCGGTAGCCGTCCCGTTTTGAACCCTTAAAACCCTCGGAGGCGACGGGGATGACCGGGATGCCGGTGTCGCGGGCGACCTCTTTGCAGATCGCGCCCACATCGTCGCCAATCACCCCGACGATGCAGGTGGAATAGACGAAGGCGGCCTTGGGCGAGTGGCGGGCGATGAGTTCACGCAGGGCATGGCCGAGCTTTTTCTCGCCGCCGTAGATCACGTCCATCTCGCGCAAGTCGGTGGAGAAACTGTTGCGGAAGAGCTGCGGGCCGGAGGACTGCGCCCCGCGAATATCCCAGGTGTAAGCGGCGCAACCGATGGGGCCGTGGACGAGGTGGAGGGCGTCGGCGATCGGGTAGAGCACGACCCGGGAACCGCAAAAAGCGCAGGCGCGCTGAGTGACCGAGCCGGCCTCGCTGGCCTTGTTGCAGGCCATTGGCGCGGCGCCGTTGGCCCCGGCAATCGAGACCGACGCCGTACGACCCGGGAGAACGGTGATGGAACGTGCGGCGTCGGAGGACATGTTTTAAGGACCAAGGGCCAATGACCAAGGGCCAATGACCAAGGGCCAATGACTAAGGACCAATGACTAAGGACTGAGGGCCAATGATCGGTGGTGGAGGTTGGCGATTTAGGCGGTGGGTGGGCTTGAGATGGATGTGGCTTCGCAGGCGGCTGCGGTGGGTAGGGCGAAGAGCTTGGGGCCGTCGAGGCGAAGGGTGAGCCACTCTAAGAGGACTTCGGCTCCAAGGGATTTGTAGAACTTGAGGGCGGTGTCGTTCCACTTGAGGGCGCGCCACTCGAAGCGCGCGCAACCGGCGACCTGGGCTTCTTTGGCGGCGGCGATCAGGAGTTCGCGGCCAATACCGCGTTTGCGGAATTGGGGGCGGACGTAGAGATCTTCAAGGAAACCGCCGGGCCGACCGAGGAAGGTGGAGAAGGTCGGGTACCAGACGGCGAAACCGGCGACGGTGTCTTTATTGAAGGCGAGAATCGCGTGGGCCGTGGCGGTCGGACCAAAAAGATGTTTGGCGAGGAGCGGGCCAGTTACCTCGCACTCGTGATTTAGGCCTTCGAACGAAGCCAGTTCGTTAATGAGTCTAACCAGGATGGCGACATCGCCCAATGCAGCAGGACGCAGCGTGAAGCTGCCGCAATTACCGTCGTCCTGACCACCGCACCCGCAGGTGCCGCTTCCGCCCGAGGCGGACTGGTCGCGGGAACCGCAACCGGAGGAATTTTTACACATGGTAGTATTCGATTGAGTGAAGTGTTGAAAAAAGGGCGCGCAGGTCGCGCGCCCTTGAGAAAAATCACTGGACGAGCTCGAACCATTCCTCGGGACAATCGCGGTCCTTCTTGTCGAACATGGCGTTGGTCATCAATTCGATCAGGCGGATGGCGCCGGCATAACCGAGGGTGGTGAAGAAACGGTGGCCGACCCGGTCAAGGATCGGGAATCCGACGCGGACAAACGGGATGTTTTCCACGCGGGCGATGTACTTGCCGTAGGTGTTGGCGATGATCAGATCGACCGGCGCGTTCTTGATCCACTGGTGGAGCTCGAAGAAGTCTGCGCACTGCTTGATCTTTGCCTCGGGCACCACCGGATCGAGTAACTCGTGGAGCCGGCGCTCGAAGTGGTTACCGGGGCTGCCCGTGATGCACATGACCGGCTTGGCACCGAGTTCCAACAGGAAGCGAACGATGGAGATGACATGGTCGGGATCGCCTGCGACAGCGACGCGCTTCTGGTGAAAGTACTGCTGCATGTCGCTCATCATATCGACGAGGCGGCCGCGCTCGATTTCGAGGTCGAGAGGAACTGCACCGGTGGCGCTGTATGGACGCAGCGCCTGGACAAAGGCGTCGGTGGCACCTACGCCGATGGGCAGTTCCATGGGAGCGGCGGGCACGTTGTGTTTGGCTTCCAGCCACAGGGCGGCGGGATGGGAGGCGAAGTGGCCGAGGGCGAGGGTGGCCATGCTGTCGCCGGTGGTCTTGATGGCGGCGATGGTGGTGCCACCACGCGGATACATGTGGTATTCACCATCGAGGGGACCATCGAGCACGTCGGAGGTGTCGGGTAGCATGACGGCCTGCACACCCATCAGCGTGGTGAGACGCTTGATTTCGCGCATGTCGGCCGGCTCAACCCAGCCGGGGATGATGTTGATCTGGTTGCGTGTCTCGGTGGATTTCTCCGAGAGGTACTTGAAGATCGAGGTCACCATGTTGGAGAAACCGGTGACGTGGGAACCGACGAAGCTCGGCGTGTTGGTGTGGATCACCAGTTTGCCCTCGGGAACGACACCCTCTTCGCGGGCCCGCTTGACGATGGTCGGGATGTCGTCGCCGATGACCTCGGAAAGGCAGGTGGTGTGGACCGCGACAATCTCCGGATTGTAGATTGTGAAGATGTTGCGCAGCGCCTGGGTGAGGTTGGCCAAACCGCCGAAGACCGATGCGCCCTCGGTGAAGGAGCTGGTGGTGGCGATGACCGGCTCTTTGAAGTGACGGGTCAGGTGGGAGCGGTGGTAGGAGCAGCAGCCTTGGGAGCCGTGGCTGTGCGGCATGCAGCCATGAATGCCGAGAGAGGCATACATGGCGCCGATGGGCTGGCAGGTCTTGGCGGCGTTGATGCGAAGGGCCTTGCGGTCGACGACTTCAGCGGTGGTTCCGTTGA
>JBIIMH010000359.1:0-3051 GCA_044338095.1 Rariglobus sp.
CGGCCGACAGCGGCGCGCCCGGGGTGACCGGCAGGTGATCTTGGATACGCAACAGGCGCAGCGTGGGGCCGTCTTTCTGGCGCAGGTAATCGTGGCCGCCCAGGCGCTCGATGCGGCTGGTGGCGATTTTTTCGATACGGCCGATGTTGGCGATGTGCAGCGCAAAAATCTCCGGCGTGCCGTCCTTAAACACCAGTATGCGCTCCGATTCCACGGCGGCGGTGGACTGCGTGAGTTGGCGCACGGTGGTGTCGGACGGCAGGCGTCCGCTGGCGATGCCGGCCAAGTCCAGGATGAGGGCGATTTCGCCTTGGCCGAGGAGCGTCGCACCCGAGTAAAGCGAGGTGCCTTGCAGGTGGCGGCCAAGGGGTTTGACGACGATTTCCTCGGTGTCGGCGATGGTCTCCACTTGCAGGCCAAAGCGGCGGTTATCGAGTTTCAATACCAGCACGTAGCCGGGTTTGTCCGCCGTGTAGCGGTCGGGCAGGCCGAGCAGCGCGGAGAGGTTGAGTACGGGCAGCAGTTCCTCGCGCAGGCGGATGATGTGCGAGGCGCCAAACGCCTCCAGCGGGCGGTCGGGGCCGGGGCGCACGATTTCCACCAAGTTAAGCTGCGGCACGGCAAAGTGGCGGGTGTCGCAACCGACGATCAGCGCCGGGATAATCGCGAGCGTTAAAGGCAGGCGGATGATGATCGCGGTGCCTTGGCCGAGCACCGAGTGGATTTCCACGCGGCCTCCGAGTTTTTCTATGTTGGTTTTAACAACGTCCATGCCGACGCCACGGCCGGACACGTCGCTGACGACGGCGGCCGTCGAAAAGCCGGGAGCAAAGATCAGCTGCCACGCCTCGGACTCGCTCATTTTTGCGGCCTGTTCGGTCGTGATGACACCTTTCTCGATCGCCTTGGCTTTGAGCTTTTCGGGGTTGAGGCCGTTGCCGTCGTCACGGACTTCGATCTGCACGCGGCCCGCCAGATGCGCGGCTGAAATGCGCACGTGGCCGGCTGCGGTTTTGCCGGCTGCGACGCGGGCGGCGGGTAACTCGATGCCGTGGTCAGCCGAGTTGCGAATGAGGTGGGTGAGCGGGTCGGAAAGCCCCTCGATCAGCGCGCGGTCGAGCTCGACGTCGTCGCCGACGGTTTCGAGCTGGATTTCTTTGCCCAGTTTCTGGCCCAGATCGCGAATGATGCGGTTAAATTTACCAAACAGGCCGCCGACGGGTTGGAGGCGGGCGCGCATGATGGTGCGCTGGAGGTCTGTTGTGACGCCGCTGATACCTTGCACGATGCCGGTCAGGCCATCGATCGAGGAGGCGCTGGTGGCCGAGGTGTTTTCACGCGACGGGGCGGCGATGCGCAGGAGTTGGTTGCGGCCCAGAACCATCTCGCCGGCGAGGTTCATGAGGCCGTCGAGCAGTGACACGGAAATGCGCACCGTGTCCTCGGTTTTGGCCTTAGTCCCGTGTGCGGGAGCAGCAGGCACGGCGGGCGAGAGCGGCGTGGGCGTGATACTCGTGGACGTCGGCGCGGGCGCGTGCGGCGGGGTCGTGGCGACAGCGGAGGACGGAGTGACGGTTGCCGGAAGGGCGGCGGGCGCGGGGACGGAAGGCTGGGGCGCGGCGTGAACCGGTGGCGCGGAGGGTGCCGGAGCTGCTTTGGCGACGGGCACGGGAGCGTGCTTGGAAGGGGCGAGCGTGGGCTGGGTTTTTAACCACTCTTTTAAGAGGTCGCCGGGGACTGCGGTGAGTTGGTTTTCGGGGAGATTAAAGGCGCACAGCAGCAGGTCGGGCTCCATCGCGGTGGAAAAAAGCAGCGAGCAAATCACGTCGGCGGAGATCTCTTGGCCGAGGCCGCCGCCGTCGAGGCCACCGTCCAGGCCGCTCATTTCGGTGGCGCTGTCGATGAGGGTTCCGAGGGCTTCAATGTCGCGGAAATAGTCGAGCAGCGTCTGGCCCTTGGCCTCGATGTCGGCGTTCAGGTTGAGTTGCACGACGTAGCTGTTTTGGCCGTGAGCAAGGCTGTTGCGCACCAGCTCGGGATCGATGCGGAAGCCGCTCAAATAAAGGGGTAAAATCGGTTTGTCGGGAGCGGCGGGCTTTGCTGGTGGTTCACTGTGCAGGAGCGCGTGCAGTGCGGTGCGCTCGGCCGAGGTGTCGGTGCTCGCGGCCTGATCGGGCGCGGCGACCATGGCCTTGAGTTTGTCGGTGCCGGTGAGAAACAAGTTAATCAAGTCGCGGTTGGCGACCATGCGGCCGTCGCGCAGCAGCGCCATGACGCTCTCCATCACGTGGGCCAAGTCGGTGATCGGGGTGAGGCCGAAAAAACCGGCGGTGCCTTTGACACTGTGGATGGCGCGGAACAGGCGGTTGAGAAGTTCCGCGTTTTGCGGCGAAGCTTCGAGGGCGACCAGGTCGTTTTCGAGGGTTTCCAGGTGCTCGTTCGCCTCTTGGACGAACAGCCCCAGCATCTCGTTTTCTTCGTTACTCACGGTGTTTTTTAAGGGTGGTGGGGACCGAGCGGGCGCACTTAGGCGGTCAGGCCGAAGCGTTCGTTGAGTTTGAGCAGACAGAGCAGCCGGCGAACATCGGGTGTGGGGTTTTCGGCGCGGAAGCCGATTTTGCGGTTCTGCGTTTCGCGGTAGAGGGCGATGAGCAAGTTGACACCCTTGGAGTCCACCAGGCGGGAATTTGTGAGGTCGGCGACGATCGTTTGGGTGGACGGGTACTGGGCCATGGCCGCGAGGATCTCGGTGCGCAGGGCATCGATGTTGGTTGAAAGCAAATCGCCGTCGAAGGTGACGCGCAGGGTGGTGTCGGTGAGGGTGGCTTGCATGGGGGGAATTTTTAGGAGTTCGCGGTGGCGGGCAGTGAAAGCAGGGCGCCGATGTTGAGCAGGGTGATCAGGCCCTCGGGGCGCGGGATCACGCCGCTCACGCAGGCATGGTCCATGCCCGACATGAGTTCGGGCGGCGGCGGCAGCACGTTGTCGGGGCGCGTGAGGATGTCGCCGACCTCGTCGACGATGATGCCCAGCAGATCGGTGCCGGCCATT
>JBIIMH010000360.1:0-3050 GCA_044338095.1 Rariglobus sp.
CATCACTCAAACGCAGGCAGAAGTGCTGGGGCTCGGGAAAATTGCGGGAATCAAAACACACCTTCGGCCTTATCGGAACGGCCGAGACCTCATGGATAAGCCGCGTGACGCTTGGGTGATTGATCTCTTTGGGCTAGACGCCGACGAGGTTCAGTCGCGTTTCCCACTGGTTTACGAACACGTAGCTCGCACCGTGAAACCGGAGCGTGATCAGAATAAACGGGAAAGCCGCCGCAAGTTATGGTGGATTTTCGGCGAACCCAACAAGGAGATGCGCCGCATGCTCGCCGATCTCCCTCGCTACATCGCCACCGTCGAGACGGCCAAACATCGTGTTTTCCAGTTTCTCGACGCCGAGATTCTGCCCGACAACATGCTCGTCGTCGCGGCAAGTGCCGACGCCTTCCACCTTGGTGTTTTGAGCAGCCGCTTTCACGTCACCTACGCGCTCGCCGCTGGCGGCACGCTCGAAGATCGTCCGCGCTACAACAAATCCCGTTGCTTCGACCCCTTCCCGTTCCCGGTCCCGACGGAAGTTCAACGCCAAAAAATTGCCAAGCTCGCCGAGTCGCTCGACGCCCACCGCAAGCGTGCGCAGGCCGAGCACGGTCTTGGGCTGACCACGATCTACAACGTGCTGGAAAAGCTCCGCGCCAACCAGCCGCTCACCGATAAAGAAAAACGCGTCCACGACCACGCGCTGGTTTCCACCCTGATACTCCTGCACGACGACCTCGATGCCGCCGTCGCGCACGCCTACGGCTGGCCAGCCGACCTCACCGACGCCGAAATTTTAGCCAAACTCGTCGCCCTCAATGCCGCGCGCGTGAAGGAGGAAAAACTCGGCAAAATCCGCTGGTTGCGCCCCGAGTTTCAGTCCCCTGCGCAGGATGCGCTCCCGCTGGCGCCCGCCAAAAAAGCCGCGAAACCCAAGCCCGCGTCCGCCACGGTCTCGAAATCCCGCGCCAAGTCGGTGTGGCCCAAGGAACGGCCCGCACAAGTCGAGGCCGTCGCTGCGGCGCTCACCGCGTTTGGCCGTGAAGCGACCGCCGCCGACCTTGCTGCCGGGTTTGCGCGCACCGACGCCAAAGCCATCGCCGAAATCCTCGCCGCCCTGGTCATCATCGGCCGCGCCCACCGAGGCGAAAAGCGCGGCACGTTTACGGTATGAACGAGGGGGGTCTGTCTATTTGTCAGTCGCATGCTGGCTGGGCGTTTGTCGATCAGCACCTCGGTACTGTTTATCGTGAGCTGTTGCCGCGTGTGCGTGCGGCGTGCCATTCGCCATCACAAACCAATCTGCTGGATGACGCGGACTACTTTGCGTTGGTCGATGAAGTGATGCGCCATCTGAACGTCATGCGCGACGAACTGCCTATCGCTATCGATGCGCTTGATGTAGCTGCCAATAAATTTGAAACGGGCAGTGACACCGCCCCCCTTTTCGCCGCCTGCATGAAAGTGGGTTCCTACCTGCACGCCTGCGCGGGGTTGATGGACCGCCTGGCCTCCACGCTGGCTCCGCCTGTCTATGATGCCATTTTTTCTTCGATTCGGCAGATACCCGCAGGTTTCTTCATTCAACTGCAGGGTTACTTTGAGGTGATTGCCGCCGCCGCAGAGGGACGGCAGGTGACCGCGCAAACCACGGTTAATATAAATGTGCAGCCGCTCATCGATCGTGCGACACAACTGATGCAGGTTCAGTTGAACTCGGTTCCGGCGGCGGCGCCCCTCTCAACACAAGGTACGGTATCTGCGGTCTGGGGCTGCCTTACGTTTGTAGTGCTCCTCTTGTGGGTCGCCTCCTGCGCGTGGTGATTTTTTGTGTTCAGCAGCGGAATACGCGCTGCTGGCAGACCAGCGAGCGGTGATTACTACACTGCGTTGGGTCATTTCCGGCATGTGAATGGCAGTTTCTTGGCTGCGTCCGGTCATTTCTTGCCAGTACGCGACGATTACAGGCATGCGCCTGGCGATTGCAGGACTGTACTCAGCTATTTTTTGACGGCTGACGGCGCGCCCTGATGGCAATTTCATGTTTCTTAGGGCGTGTCTTGGAAATAAATCGGCCGAAAGACTAACCCCTGCTTCAGCGACACCTCTAACTTGGCCCTAATAGGCTGTAACATTCAAAGTGTCGGATAGAGGTAGCTGAACGTGGACGGGTATCTGACTGATGCGGAGTTTTAACGCTAAGATCGCTAAGAACGCTAAGAAGTCGGACCTAGGATCGGTCCTTTGCGGTCTTGGCGAACTTTGCGTTAAAATTCCGGTTCTGAATCCGACTCTTTAAATGTTACTACCTACTAGCGCTTTTATTGACAAGGGGGCCGCCGGCGATGCTATCCGCGCAGCGCCACACGCTATGAAAACCCCAGCGCACTTTCGTCGCCGTGGTTTCCTTCGCTTGCATCTTCATCTGGCCCAAGGTTTGAGCATTGTTTCCAAAACACTCACTAAGCTCCATGGACGGTAAAACCCAGTTCTCTATCAGTAATTTGGCATCCGGTGCGCGTTCGCGGGCCGAGCGCAACCTATGGCTGGTAAGCTTCTTCGAATGGGTGCGTCACCCAGCGGTGCAGACGGGCGAGCACAGCGAGCCGACCACGCCCACGCCGGTCTTGCGCTTGCGCCATTTCTGCCAGGTCCTCGAACGGAACCCGCTCCAGCGTGCGGAGGTGACGGAACTGCTGGCGGCCTTCGCTGCGGACGTCGACGTGGTGTCGTTGTTCAGCGACCTGGGGTTCGCACCGCGTGCCTCCTTGGTCAACGAACTGGCCGAGCGTGTCCGCGCGCAGGTGCTTCCGCACACGCCCGACACGCGCAACGCGGCGGAGCTTTTCGCACTGCTGGCGCGGCCGGGCGACGCTGAATGGCTGCAGCATCTGGACGATGCCACCGCAGAAAAGCTCGCCGCACTTTGGCCCGCAGGGGTGGCGCAGGCGGCGTTGGCGCAGGCGCTCACTTTCCTTTGCAGCGGTGTGCGGGCCGCCGGCTTTTCCGCGCCGCTGCGCCTGCGCATGGACGTGGCGGCGCTGGGGGAAGAC
>JBIIMH010000361.1:0-3039 GCA_044338095.1 Rariglobus sp.
CCAACAGGCCATTTCCGCCTGGCTCTCCGAGGCCGATCAGCAAGCCATTGTAAATGCGCTGGCCGCCATGGCCCGCAAGGTCGACGAGGAAATGCACGGCCCGGAGGCCGACGGCACTCCTTACACTTCAGAGCATAACTCTGAAATTATCGTGACCCCTTCGCTCAAATCCGAGTCATTCCGGCTATTTAACCAAGCCGATACGACCCGAACCGCCGCCTGAGCTAATCCGCTAAGGACTTACTGGGGCCGAGCTTTGCGCTCGGCCCTTTTTTTGGCCCTTATATTCCCCGTCAAAGCGCGGGGCGGCGCGCGAATATAAACCGGTCGCGGTCGGTTAAATCCCGCTTCGATTCCACGCCCGCCCACCCTGCGGACTCCAGAACCGTTATCAATTCAGCGTGTTGCGCAATTCCCGTTTCCAGCGCCAGCCAGCCGTCCGGTTTCAGAAAGGGCACCGCGCCGGCAATGATCTCACGCAGGTCCGCCAACCCGGCATCCGCCGCCGTCAGCGCTGAAACGGGCTCATAAACGCGCACCTCGGGCTCGGCCGCCGCCGTCTCCGCCGCCGTCAAATACGGGGGATTGGAGACGATCATATCAAACGGCTCGGTCGCCGCCGTCGTGAGAGCGGTATACCAACTCGATTTTACCAGGGAAACGCGGCTGTCGAGCCCGAGCGTGCGGGCGTTTTCGCCAGCCAGCGCCAGCGCGTCGTCGCTGGCGTCGACCGCCACCACCTGAGCCTCCGGAAAGCGCTTGGCCAGGGCCAAGGCGATGGCGCCCGTGCCGGTGCCGAGGTCGAGGATTCGCGCCGGCGGATTCGGGGCAAGGCGGGCTTCGAGCAGTTCAATTAAAAACTCGGTCTCGGGCCGCGGAATGAGCGCGCGCCGGTCGACCTTGAGCTTCACGCCCGACCATTCCGTCTCGCCAAGGATGTGCTGCAACGGCTCACGCTGACTGCGACGCTTCACCAGCGGGCGGATTTTCTCCAATTCGGTTTCGGGTAACTCGCGCTCGAACTGGAGGTAAAGCTGCATGCGCTTAAGGCTGAGCGCGTGGCCAATGAGCAACTCGGCGTTAAGCCGTGCCGATTCCACGCCCTTGGCGGCGAGGAAATCGGTGGTCTTCTGTACGACGGCAAGAACGGTGATCATTTTATAAAGAGGAAAAGAGTGAGACAAAAACGAAACACGAAGTCCGGCAGTATTTAACCGCTAATAGCCACTAATTGACGCTAACTCGGAGCCTCGGATTCAGTGGTTTAATAAGGGTCCCGTTCATTAGCGGTTAACAGTTGGGGCGATCGAGTACTAATCCAAAAACCAGGCAGTTTTTAACCGTTAATGAACGCTCTTAAAAGAGCCGAGTTCAGGATCGGTCAACGTCAAGCGGCCAGACAAGTGCCCTCAATGCACTCAACTTCAAGGCGTTGACAAAGGAACAACTGTTTTTTCGACACTGCCAGCGACAACAGCCATTTAAAGGAAGGTCGCAAAGCCTGGCTCCGATTGCAGGAATAAAAACATCACCTCGCCACTCTCACCCTCACCATGAAATCACTGCTTGTTCTGCTTTGCGCCCCGCTGCTCGGGGCCCATCTTTTCGCCCAGACCACTATGACCCAACTCCCCTCGACCGCTGCCGCCACCGAAGCCTCCACCTGCGTTTCCGCCTGCGGCCTGCCCTCCAAGGTCATCATCGACCTGTCCAAGACCGCCGTGCAACGCACCGAAGCCGAGTGGAAGCAGTTGCTCACGCCACTCCAGTTTAAGGTCACCCGCCAACAAGGCACCGAGCCGCCTTTTTCCAACACCTACTGGAACCACCACGAGGACGGCGTCTATTTTTCGGTGTGCAGCGACACGCCGCTGTTCGACAGTCGCGACAAATTCGACAGCGGCACCGGCTGGCCCAGTTTCACCCGGCCTATCGAGCCGCTGTTTATAAAAGAGCAGACCGATGTGAGCCACGGCATGAGCCGCACGGAAGTCCATGTAGCCAACGACGGCGCCCACCTCGGCCACGTTTTCCCCGACGGCCCCAAGCCCACCGGAAAACGCTACTGCATTAACTCGGCCTCGCTTCGCTTCATGCCGCGCAAGGAGTACGACACCTGGGTTGCGCAACATAAAGCGCCCGCCGTCACCCCCACCCCCGCACCCGCCAAAGCGCTCACGGAAAAACCCTAACCCGCCTTCGTTATGCGCCTGCCCCTACTCCTTGCCGCCCTGGGCCTCGCCCAACTCGCCGCCCTCACCGCCCGCGCCGATTCGCTGGTTCTGGGCGGCGGCTGTTTTTGGTGCCTCGATGCCACCTATAAACTCAAGGCGGGCGTGACTGCGGTAACCTGCGGTTATGCCGGCGGCACCGTGGAGAACCCGACCTACGCCCAAATCGGTCGCGGCGACACCGGTCATGCCGAAGTGGTAAAAATCGACTACGACCCAGCGCAAATCACGCTCGCGGAGCTGCTCAGTTTTTTCTGGAAAGTTCACAACCCCACGCAGGTGGGCGGCCAGGGCAACGACCACGGCAGCCAGTACCGCTCGATTATCCTCTACGCGGACGCCGCCCAAAAAACCGCCGCCGAACAGGCTCGCGCTCAGGCGGCCCGGGTCTTCACCCAGCCGATCACCACAGAAATCGTGCCCCTGGTGCGTTTCTGGGCGGCCGAGGATTACCATCAGGACTACTTCGCCAAAAACCCGAATGCGGGCTACTGCACCTACGTGATCAAGCCCAAGGTGGATAAACTCAAAAAAGAACTCGCACCCCGACCCTGAAGCAAAGCGAAGTTGGGTTTTCATCCAAAGGGCCCGCTCCACCCAGCGGGCCCTTTTTTTGCCCTTTGTGGAGCTTCAGTAAAAACCCGCTGATTGACAGACGCGCATTGCATGCGTTCTACTCACAAATTCACGACTCGAATAACCTATTTATGAACTCGGAAGCCGTCTCTGCGCTCATCGCCAAAAATCCCCTGCTCAAGGCATCCAAAGCCCAACTCGAAGCCATGGAACCCGGTTCCTATGGCATCCA
>JBIIMH010000362.1:0-3038 GCA_044338095.1 Rariglobus sp.
AACAGGCGCTGAGCGGGCGGAATGTTCTCATCGGCAATGGTGAACGGCGGATTCTTCTTGGACGGCGTTTCGCTTAAAGCGCGCAACGCCTCGATGTTGACGTCGTAAGGCAAATCAGGGCTGAGGGCAGCCGGGAGATGCAGGTGCGCGTCCCGCGTGGAGCCATCGGCCGCCGATACGGAGGCGAAGAGGGAAATGGCAGCGGCCAGCGCCACCGCGAAATAAGGGACCGCCGAGAGTACGACCACGTTACGTTTTTTATTCATAATTAAATCCATGACTAAGTTATGTATATAACTGCAAAAAAAAACTTTTATCTATAATTTTAGTTCAAAAAAACGGGTTAAAGCCTAACTCCACCCCGGTGAATCGACGCGCCCAAGACCGGGTGTGCCCCGAACCGATAACTGAAACGAATACAGTGCATGCGCCCGACTTACAGTGACGCTGTCTTACAGCGCAAGCCGCAAAGCAGCCCGAAGCCCAATTGTAACCCGCCAGCGGTGATCGCCTTAATTAAGGCCGATTGCCCCAACTCCACAGCAGCTGAAGCCTCGGGGCTGGGTGAACCTTGGGCGCGAAATTCAGCGAAATTTAAGCCGAAGGCCGAATGTGTCGTATTAACACGGGTCAACGTCTTGTTCCATGACAACCAAACCCACCCCTGTCCGTTCCCCTGACCAAACCACCTTCACCTGGAGTCTGCCCAAGGAACTAAAGGCCAAATTACTTCTGCTGTCTGAGACCGAGGGCCGCCCCCTGAGCAACTACCTGACCTGGCTCCTAACCCCCCTAGTAAACACCGCGCTGGCGAGTCGCGGTATCGCCATCACCCCTGAACGCGTCGCGGAGACCTTGACCGCCTCAGCTGAGAAAGCATTCCGGGGCAGTCCCTCCCGCAAAAAAAAGTAGGCCCGCGCTCGGCGCTGCGTCCGAGGCTTGCCATTGGTCAGTGGGCATTTGTCATTGGTCATTCCCGCGCCCCGCGCGGCCCACGCCATGCCTGCCGATCTCGTCCAACTCGTCACCTCCATTGCCCAGCGCGCCCGCGCCGCCTCGCTTGTGCTCGCCACGACCCCGTCGGCGCGCAAAGACGCCGCGCTCCTGCGCCTCGCCGAGCTCATCCCGGCCGCCGCCAACGCGCTCCTCGCCGCTAACGCCCTCGATTTGGCCGAGGCCCGCGCCAACCAGCTTCCCGCCCACCAGCTCGACCGGCTCACCCTCACGCCCGCCCGCCTCGACCACCTCGCCGAATCCGTGCGCCAAGTCGCCGCGCTCACCGACCCGGTCGGCACCGTGCTTGAAGAGTGGACACGCCCCAACGGCATCCAGATTCGCAAGCGCCGCGTGCCCATCGGCGTGATCGGCATCATCTACGAGGCGCGTCCCAACGTGACCATCGACTGCGCCATCCTCTGCCTGAAGTCGGGCAACGCCGCCATCCTGCGCGGGGGCAAAGAGATTTTCCACACCAACACCGCCTTCGCCGCGCTCATCACGCAGGCGCTCGCCGAAACCGGCCTGCCCGCCGAGGCTGTGCAACTGATCCCGACGACGGACCGGGCGGCGCTCAACACGTTGCTCAAACTCGACACGCTGGTGCACTGCATCATCCCGCGTGGTGGTGAAAGCCTGATCCGCTTCGTCGCCCAAAACAGCACCATTCCCGTCATCAAACACTACACTGGCGTGTGCTTTGTTTACGCCGACCAGGACGCCGATCCGGCCATCGCGGAAGCCATCCTGATCAACGCCAAAACCCAGCGCCCCGGTGTGTGCAACGCCGCCGAACAACTGCTCGTCCACGCTGGTGCAGCGCCCGCGCTCCTGCCGCGCCTTGCCGCCGCATTGACGGCTAAAGGGGTGCAGTTGCGCGTCGATCCTGCCGCCGCCGCCATTTTGGCGGGCGCATCACCCGCCATTGCCCACACTGCGGCGACCGAGGCTGATTACACCGCCGAGTTCCTCGATCTGATCATGGCGGTGCGCATCGTGCCCGATTTGGAAACGGCCATTGCCACCATCAACCGCGACAGCTCGGGACACACCGAGGCGATCATCACGCAAAACGAAGCGACGGCGCGCCGGTTTCAGGATGCGGTCGACAGCGCCGTGGTGACGTGGAACGCCAGCACGCGTTTCAACGACGGCTTTGAGTTCGGCTTTGGCGCGGAGATCGGCATCAGCACCGACCGCCTGCACGCCCGCGGCCCGATGGGGTTAAACGAGCTGTGCACCTACAAATACGTGATCGACGGCACCGGCCAGGTGCGAGCGTAACCACCGCCAGATTCGGTAGGTTAACGAACCGAATAAAACCGTTATTAATCTGGACGCATCGACTGGGGCGGAGTTCGCTGAGCCTCAATCGATTCCCCATGATTAAACGCCTACTTCTTGCCGCCCTGATTTGTCTGCCAGTCGTTGCCCCCTTATCTGCCGCTGAGTCCAGCGAAAGCCAAATCAAGGCCTTCCAGAAAGCCGCGACCGCCGCTTTATCCAAATCGACGGCCACGCCCGGCGACCGCCGGAATGAGAGCACCGCTTACGCCCTCGCCAATGTGGCTCAGCTCACCAGCACCAGCGGCAACCCACAGGAATTCGAGCGCATGGTCGCCTCCATCGTTGCGCTCACCCAGAACGATCCCGAGGTGACCAAAGCCGCCGAAGCCCTGCTCGCCACCGCCAAGGCTGAACGCCAGGCCCGCGTCGAACTCGCCCGCACCACTCTCGACAGCCTCTTGAAAAATGCCGGAGACGCCTGCCTTGTCGCCAAAACACCGGCTGATCTGGACGCCACGCTCACTGCACTCGCGCCCTACAGTCGCAACTCCGGCTACGAACGCCGCACCGACGACCAAGAAAGCTGGCAACGCGGTGCCAACGCCTACCGCTTCGTTACTCGCTGGCAAGATTACCTCGGCCTTCGTAATCAAGGAAACACCTCCGACGCCACGCGCATCCTCAAGGAGTTATCTGAATCCCTTGATATCGGCCTGATGCCACGTTCCAGCCTGATCGCCTTGCTCAACCCATCC
>JBIIMH010000363.1:0-3033 GCA_044338095.1 Rariglobus sp.
GCGAGGATGAAAAACGGAATCGCCAGCAGCGCGAAGCTGTCGAGGCCGTTGGCGAGGTTGCTCGCCACGGTGACCGTCACCGCGTCGTGGCCGAAGGTCCAGGCCGCCAGCAGTGTGCTCAGTCCGAGCAGCACGGCTACCGGCACGTTAAGCAACATTAACGCGGTGAAGGAGCCGAGCAGTACCCAAAGTCCCAGGCTCATAGCGTCTCCTCCTTCGAGCGAGCGCCGGCGGTCCGGACGGTCGCGCGCAGTAAGTCCAATGCGAACACGAGGATGGCCGCGCCGCTAACCGGGGCGGCGGCGTAAAGCCACGCCTTCCTAATCTGAAGGGCGGGCAGCACCTGGCCTGATTCCCAGCGCTCCCAAAAAAGCGCGCCGCCGCCGCCCATGAGAAGCAGGAGCGCGAAAATGGCAGTGAGCCCGTGCACAAGGATTTCGGACCAGCGCGCGGTCGTCGCGTCAAAGCGGTTGGTGAGCAGGTCGATTCCGAGGTGGGCGCGCTCGGCGTAGGCCAGCGCGGCGCCGAGCAGGGATAGCCACACGAGAAGCATGCGCGCGAGTTCCTCGCTCCAGCGGGCTTGGTTGCCGAGTTCGCGCGTGATCCAGCCCCAAAGTACGCAAGTGACGAGCAGTAGAAATACGCCGGCGCAGGCGGCGCGCAGGAGGGCGAGCGCGGCTTTCATGGCTGTCCCTCCTGCATCGCGGCGGTGAGCCGACGTGTCCATTCACCGAGGGGGCCGGCTTCGTACTTGGCACGAACCTGGGAAGATGCGGCGGTGAAGGCTGCGCGGTCGGGCTGGACGATGACAACGCCTAGGCCTCTCAGCGTATCTAGGGCAGCTGCAGTTTCCCGAGCCCAGACCTCGCGCTGGTAAAGCGCCGATTCACGCGCGGCCTGGTCAAGCCAAGCCTGCTCGCGCTCGGAAAGCCGCGTGCGTGTGCGCGCGCTGATTAGCACAAGATCGGGAATAATCGAGTGCTCGGTGAGCGCATAGTGAGTGCAGGTCTCATAGTGACGGCTGTTGAGCAGGCTAGGTGGATTGTTCTCCGCGCCATCGACCACGCCTTGAGCCAGCGCCGAGTAGAGTTCGGCGAAGGCGATCGGGGTGGGCGAGCCGCCGAATGACTCGACCATATCCATCGCAATCACGTCGGCCATCACTCGCCACTTGCGGCCGCGCAGGCTCTCCGGCCCCTCGATCGGCGCCTTGGCGTAGAAGCTGCGCGCACCGGCGTCATAAAAGGCGAGCCCGTCGAGGCCGCTCGCGCTTCCGTCGCCGCGTCGCCGGATAGCCGTGTGGAGCAACTCCGCGCCCACCGGCCCGTCGAGGGCGCGCCACAGGCTGGCTTGGTCGGGAAAGAAAAACGGGAGACTGAAGACCTGAAAGGCGGGAAGGAAATTGCCGAGCGCGCCGGCGCTGACCTTGGCGACATCGAGGGTGCCGGCCTGGAGCTGCTCGAGGTATTGGGTCTCGGAGCCGAGCTGCCCGTTGGCAAAGAGCGTGGCGCGAAGCCTGCCGCCGGAGAGCTCTGCGAGACGTTCGGCAAAGCGCTCCAAGCCGCGGTGCACCGGGTGCTGAGTGGAAAGCGCGTGTGCGACGCGCAGGGTGCGCACGTCGCCCTCGGCACCGCCCCCCGGGGCCGCGCGCAACGCGAGCAGTAGGCACACCAGCAAAATGGCAACTAGGATGCCAAAGCAGGCGCGGCTGGCGGACGCCGTCCAAGATAGGGGAGAATTCGGGGTCGTAGACACGTGGCGAGTGCAGGTTTAGAGCGGTTGACTTTCGGCGGTGGCAGCAGAACGGCTGGGCCTTGCGTCCAGCCGTTCTTTACGGTTAAGAGCGTACATTACCTATGCCGTGAGATACCGCTGTTAATGTAAAGGTTATCCCTTACGTAGAGCGATCCGGATGGCACGGGTTTGCGCCTCATTTGGAGAACTCACTGAACAGTTTCGCGATGCCCGCTTCCTCGGGCGTGCCAGTGAACACGAGCACGCGGTAGCGTAGCACCATCTTTTCTCCTTTTTCCATACGAGTGCCCTTGCCATCGGCGGGCCACCACATCGGGGAAGGGGAGAAAAAACCGTAGTCGCGGGTGAACCATTGGACCGGGTATCCCGGGTTGCCGGGGTGCTGGAAGATAGCGAGCCCTTCGACCGTCTTGCCTCCGCGCGAGCCGTAGCCGGCCATCCAAGGCGACGGCTTGCCAAAGTTTGCAGCTTGCCCGCTCGCACCGCCCGCGTTCACCAACGTGCCGCCGAAAACCGGGGTGAGATCGGGATCCATCCGGGCGCTGAAGAGGGAGTGATTCGTCTTGCCGATCACTACCGCTTCGAGCGCTTCCAGTGTGATGTTGAAATCGATCTGGCGCAGCGTGGCCGAGGGGGAGCTGATCACGATCCGCCGCGTGTCGCGGAAGGGCTGGGGCGCACCCGCTCGTTTCCAATCGCACACCTCGGTGATGACGACTTCCTGGTCCGTCGCCGACTCCAGCACGGCCCCTTGCGAGATGATCTGGCCCCGGCTCAGTTCATCCTGCCAATAATTGCCACCGTTGACGTGGTCGCAGGCGAAAAACAGGGAGCTGTGATGCGGGAATTCACCATTGCGCATCGAAGTGACCGACGCTCCGGAAGGTCCGTTCACGGGGAAAAAGAAGGGGTATTTTTCCTCGGCTGAAGACCGGTAGCTGGTGAACAGTTTGCCACTGATGGTCACGTCGATGCGTGAACCTAATTTGGTCGCGCCCATCTTCTGCGCGGCTTGGGTGGCCTGTCCGGTGAGCAAAAGGCCGAGGGCTAGAACCTTGAAGAGTGTAATTTTTTTCATGACAGGGATTTTTTGCTGAGTTTTTCGTAGGCGCGGCGCGTGCCGTAGGGGGCGCGTTCGGTGCGGGAGAGCAGGGCATTCGCTTCCTGATCGCCGACGAAGCGTTCGGCGGCGGGGTCCCACTGTAATTTGCGGCCCAAACGCATACCGATGTGGGCGACCAGGCAGGCGCTGCACGTACGGTGGGCGGTCTCGGCGGG
>JBIIMH010000364.1:0-3022 GCA_044338095.1 Rariglobus sp.
CTGCTCACCGTAGGCGTCAGTTTCCTGACCACTCGCACTGCGCGCAAACTCAGGGACGGCAAGGACGCGGTGCCGGCCCAAGAGCGCACCTTTGCGCGTTTGTGCGCGCAGCTCGCATCCACCGTTTACGGCCGCTTGCACGGGATCGAGGCCCGCATGACCTACACCCAGTTTCAGGCGCGCGTGCCGCTGCAAACCTACGAAGGCTTCATTCCCCACATCGAGCGCATGAAGGCCGGTGAGCCGAATGTGCTGTGGCCCGGGCATTGCAGTTTTTATGCGGTCTCCTCCGGCACCACCGCAGGGCGCACCAAGTACCTGCCGATCACCGAGGGCATGCTGGAGCACTTCCGCAAAGCTGGCTTGGACTCGCTGCTTTATTACACCGCGCGCGTCGGCCACACGGGTGTTTTCCGCGGCAAACACCTGTTTCTGGGCGGCTCCACCACGCTTACCCAGCTCGAGGAATCCAAGGACCAGGTCGCCTACGCCGGCGACTTGAGCGGCATCACCGCGCTTAACCTGCCCGGCTGGGTCGAGAAACACCTTTACGAGCCCGGTAAATCCATTGCGCAAGTCGCCGACTGGCCCACCAAACTTCAGGCCATCGCCGAGCGCACCTGGAACCGCGACATCACGCTTTTGGCAGGCATTCCTAGCTGGATGCTCATTCTTGCTGAAACGGTCAAAGCGCGCGCCAGCACCCCGAACCACATTCCGGCCAATCTGCAAGCGGTCTGGCCGAATCTGGAATGCCTCATCCACGGCGGCGTCCCCGTCGGCCCCTACATCGAAGAACTGCGCGCCCAAATCGGCCCAAGTGTTAACTTTCACGAGGTTTACCCCGCCTCCGAGGGCTTTATTGCCACCCAGGACGCCGAATCGGCACTCGGCTTGCGCCTGATGACCGACGTCGGCCTGTTTTTTGAGTTCCTCCCGCTCAAGGACTACCAGCCGAACAACCTGCAAAACCTCGGCGGGCGCACCGTGCCCCTGGCTGGTGTGCGTGCCGGAGTCGATTACGTGCTCGTGCTGAGCACCCCGGCCGGGCTCACCCGCTATGTGATCGGCGACGTGGTGCGGTTTGTTTCCACCGACATTACGCGCCTGGTTTACGTGGGGCGCACCGCGTTGCAATTAAGCGCGTTCGGTGAGCATGTGATCGAAAAAGAGCTCACCGACGCCCTGATCGCCGTCTGCCAGCGTCACGGCTGGACGATTGTGAACTTCCATGTGGCCCCGTTGTTTAGCGACAGCGCAGCCGGCCAACGCCGAGGTCGCCACGAGTGGTGGGTAGAACTGAAGTCCAACACGATGGAAACACCCACCGGCCCGGCCATCGCCATCGAGATCGACGTGGAGTTAAAACGCCTAAACGACGACTATGAAGCCAAACGTAACGGCGGCGGCCTGGATTCACCCGTAGTTAAGCTGGTGATGCCAGGGGTGTTCGAACAGTGGCTGCGCAGCAAAGGCAAATGGGGCGGCCAAAACAAAACCCCGCGCTGCCGCAGCGACCGCGAAATCGCCGATGGCCTGGCCCAAGTGGCCCGCTTCCACAGCGAAGCCTGAAGAGCCACGCCGCCGTGGCGTGGGACGCGGGGCGCTGGACGGATAGCGACTCAAAAGTGATCAACCCGCACGCTGCGGGATCATTGGCACAACGGCTGCTAAAGCCTATGCCGACAGGGCTGGTCGCAAGCGGCCAGAACTTAGGGGTAACATGAGGCCGGCTTGATCGCCGGCGTAGAAAAACAGGGGGGCCCGCCGTTAGGGGTTTCGGCGGGCCCTTACGTTCAAGATCAAAGCTTGAATGCACTCAAGTTATGGGTGATTAACGCCTTAATCCACCCCGTACCGGTGCCACGACGGATCCAATGGCTAGCCAGCAGGAAAGCAAACCTCGGCAGTGTTTCACAGAGTCCACGACGTCCAGCCCTGAAGTGACGCGGAGCAACCAGGGAATCCTGCGCTACTTTTTGCACCGTTACGTTTTGTTTTCATGCCCAGCCGGAGTGTAGCGCTGACGCTGCCAAGGAAACAGAAAACATCGCTCTGGCGCCGCGCATCGCGATGGGTTTACTCAACGCCATCCCGTGAGCGCAACCGAGCCACACAGTTCCTTTGATTTTTTCGCTGACACCGCCGCTGCCGCGGGCGTCGAAGCGTTGCCCGTGCGCCCCAACCTGATCTTTGAGCGCAGCGCACGGGCGACCCGCTACCGGTTAACCCTCAAAAAAGACGGCACGGCCGTCGCCATCATTCCCCTGCGTGGCAACGAGCGCGAGGCCCGCGCCTTCGTCGAGCAGCAGAGCGACTGGCTGGAACGCGCCCGCGAACGCCAAAAAAGCAAACCGCGTGGAGCCACTGTGTGGACCCTCGGCACCCGGGTGCTCTGGCGCGGCGAACTCACCGAGGTACGCAAGGCGGTCGACGGCGATCGCCCCCAAGTCTGCCTGGCCGCCGATGTGTTCCGCGTCCTCAAATTGGAGGGCGACCTGCGCCCGACGCTGGAGGCCCACTTTTTGCGTATGGCCAAGGCCGAGTTGTCGGGTCGCACCTGGGAGTTGGCCGCCGTGACCGGTATGGCGGTGAGCGCGGTGTCGGTGCGCAACCAACGCACCCGCTGGGGCTCCTGCACCAGCGACGGCGGCATCTCACTCAACTGGCGCCTGATCCAGACGCCCGATTTTGTGCGTGATTACATTATCCATCACGAACTGATGCACCTTAAGGAGATGAACCACTCCGACCGATTTTGGGCCCGCGTCGAGGAGGTCTGCCCTGGCTGGCGCCAGGCCGAGCACTGGCTCAAACGCAACGGCTCGATGCTCGGCCTGTAAGCGCGCCACGCCGCCTTAGTGCAAAGCCGCCCAGTAGGCAGTAACCTCAAGTAACAACCCAAATCTTATTGGATAAAAATGCATTATGGAATCGGTTTTCTGTGGTTGAGCCGCAGGCAAGTAGCGCAGACTTCCAGTCTGCTTTGATGCAATTCTGGCCCGGTAATCCTGAGCAGACT
>JBIIMH010000365.1:0-2999 GCA_044338095.1 Rariglobus sp.
GGGGGCGACGCTGCTCAATACGTTTAAGATCACCACCGATCTGGTGCAATGTGCTGTTGAAGTGAATCCATTAAAGGTGGGTAAGTATATTCCGGGTATTCGCCTTCCCATTATTGATGAGAAAACCGCCGATGTGCCGGATGCGTATTTGATTTTGGCGTGGAATTTTTTGAAGGAGTTTTTACCCAAGAAAAAAGATTATATTATGGCCGGTGGGAAATTCATCGTGCCGATTCCCACGCCCGTGGTGATCGATAAGGATAATTATGCCCAGTATGTATAATTTTTTTGGCCGTTGTGCTACTGCATCCAGCGTAGCGCAGGCTTCCAGCCTGCTGTTTTTTCGTAGCAGACTGGAAGTCTGCGCTACTTCGCCGGAGCAGACTGGAAGTCTGCGCTACTTTTTTAATCCGTGATAGCCCCAGCCTCGACCGTTCGTGTCATTTTTTACAATCCGTGGGCGGACGCGCGGGAAAATATTGCCGCCTACCTTGACCGACTTCCGCGTTTTGACTTGTCCGTGCGGTTACCGGTGGACGCCGATGAACGCCTTCGACGCATGGCGCGGCTCGATTGCGACTGGTATGGGGAGTGTTCCCGCTGTTTCGACGCGTTGAACCACCCCGCGTTTGCGTTTCAGCCGAGTTGGCTGGTGGGCAATTCCGGTCTCGCCGAATTGGCGGCGGTTTGTGCCGAGGCGGCAGTGGGTGAAACGCGCTGGTTGGTGTTTATGGGGCAGCATCCGGAAAAGATCGGGCCGGCGCTCGGCCCGCTTTGCACGCACTTGCGCCGCCATGGCGTGCGCATCGCCTATTACGCCTTTGATGAGGCAAGCCGCACGATGCCGTCTTTCGCAGCACTCGCGCCGCATCTGGATCTGCTTATTCACGATGAATTTCCGCTTGGTCCAGCCGCCTCGCGTCTGCGCCCGTATTGCCTGACTCGGCATCGCAGCTGGGTGGCCAACGTCGTGCCGTTCGCCGTCCCGTTTAACGAAAACCCGGAGCCGAAAATCGTGTTTTTGGGTTCACAACTGGGGCTCACTCCGCATCGCCACCGGCAGATCGATTTTTTGCGCTCCACCTTTAAAGACCGCTTTATCGCCCATCATGACCACTCCCTGAGTGTGGGTGATCGCGCGGGTTTAAGCCGCTACGCAGTGGGTTTTTGCCCCGAAGGGCGCAAGTTTAACACCCCAGCCATGGCGGGCACGCACACCGATCGCCCGTTCTGGTCAGGCTGTCTTGGCCTGGTTCCCGTTTCGGAGAACTCGGCCCATGGTGGGCGCCTGGAAGGCTTGGCCGATGCGGGATTAATCCGCCGCTACGCCCACGCCGATTTGCCCGCGCTGCGTGCCGCCTGCGAGCAGGCGTTGGCCGCCCCGGCCACGGAGCGCCGCCGCATTTACGATCATTTTAACCGGGATGAAACGGTCGGGCCGGTGTTGGCCGAGGCCCTGGCTGCCGCCCACCTGTCCCCCGCCTGAACGTGCCGCCGCCCATCCGCGTCAATTCCGGGTTCGAGAAGCAGTTCACTGCCGCCACCGCGCTTCACCAAGCCGGGCGCCTGGTCGAGGCGTTGGCGGCCTATCAACGCCTGCGGCCGCTATCGCCGCGTGACTATCGGGTGTTGCACCTGGGTGGAACAGCCCTGTTGCAACTCGGGCGTCCGGCGGAGGCCTGCCCTTGGCTTGAATCCGCCTTACGCATTTTACCCCATGCCGCTGCCACGCACATGTGTCTTGGCTTGGCCCAGTCGCAATGCGGTCTGAACGAGCCCGCCGAGGTGCATTTGCGCGCGGCGGTTCGGTTGGATCCGGCCAATGGTGAAAACGCCACCAATCTCGGGATTTTCCTCGTGCGCATCGGGCAGGGGGCCGCCGGTTTGGAGGCGTTGCGGCGCGGGGCCGAACTGCGCCCCAACGTCGCCGCCGGTTGGCTGAACCTGGGCGGGGCGCTGCTCACCCTGGGGCACCCGGCCGAGGCGCTGGTTGTCCATGAGCGCGCCATCGAGCTCTCGCCCAACGAAGCCATCGGCCACCGGGGCCGGGCGATGGCGTTGCATGGCTGCCACCGCATGCGCGAGTCGTTGGCGGCGTTCGATGCCGCGCTGCGGATCGATCCCCTCGATGTGACCTCCGCCAGCCAGCGCCTGCTGGTGTTGCATTACCTGGATGAGTTTTCGGCGGCTGACGTGGCCGAGGCGCATCGTGCGTTTGGGCGGCTGGCGGCGGGGCTTCAGCCGGCGCGGGTGCTGCCGAAGCTGGGCGGCCCCGATAAACGCCTGCGTGTCGCTTTCCTCTCGCCCGACCTGCGCACCCATGCGGTCGCGTGTTTTTTGGAGCCGCTGCTGGGTGGTTTGACCCCGGACGGCTTCGAGCTGGTGCTTTACCATGATCATGCGATCGAGGACGCCACCAGTGCGCGCCTGCGCGGTCGGGCGGCGTTGTGGCGCAATTTTACCGGTGTGAGCGATTTGGAGGTGGCGCGGCAGATTTTGGCCGACGCCCCGGATGTCCTCGTCGATCTGGCCGGCCACACCGGGCAAAACCGCCAGGGGCTGCTGGCGAGCCGGCTCGCCCCGGTGCAGATCACCTACCTGGGTTATCCCGACACCACCGGGTTAACCACCATGGACTTCCGGTTAACCGACGCGCTGGCGGATCCTGTGGGGACGGCCGAGGCGTTGCACACGGAGCGGTTGGTGCGTTTTGCGGCGACTGCGTGGTGTTACGCTCCGCCCGCCGATGCGCCCGCAGTGGTGCCGCCACCGTGTTGCGCGGATGCAGGAGCCGGTGCGGACGTGGGGCCCGTTTTCGGGTCGTTTAACAACTTGGGGAAACTGTCACCGTCCACGTGGCGGTTGTGGGCGCGATTGTTGGCGGCTGAGCCCGGGGCGCGTTTGTTGCTCAAGGGGACTGCGCCCGCGCCCGACTGGGTTGCGCGGCAGGCGGCGGCGGTGGGCTTGGACCCGGCGCGGGTGACGTTACTCCCCGTCGT
>JBIIMH010000448.1:0-2993 GCA_044338095.1 Rariglobus sp.
CTTTGCCCGCAAGCTCGGGTTGGTTTTCGATGTAACGCCCAATCGGCTGCAGGCGCTGGAAGCCATCTTCTTTCATGCCGCCGAACAAAACATTCCCCTGGTTGAGCGTGGCTTTGTCGAACTGACGGACAACGGCTATGGCTTTATCGTGCATGAACAGGCCAACTACCGCCTATATCCAGAAAGCACATACCTGCCTGAAACCCTGATTAAGCGCTTTGCGTTGAAGCGGGGTCATAGCATTGAGGTGATCGTGCAGCCACCGCAACCAGGCGATCGCTGCTTGGCCGCGGTCAGTATCACGTCGGTGATGGGGAAACCGCCCGGTGACGTTTCCAAGCTCACGCCGTTCGAGGAGTTGGTTCCTTATTATCCGCTGCAGCGCATTTTGTTGGAAGCGCCTGAAATCCATAAGGACGTTTCGATGCGTGCGGTGGACCTGCTCACGCCCATTGGGTTTGGCCAGCGCGGACTTCTGGTTGCGCCGCCGCGCACCGGTAAAACCGTGCTGTTGCAAAACATCGCCAACTCGATTTCGCACAACTTCCCCGAGAAAAAGCTCATCCTTTTGCTCATTGATGAACGTCCGGAGGAGGTGACCCACTTCAAGCGCCACACGAAGGGCGAAGTGGTGAGTTCCACGTTTGATGAGGCGCCCGAAAGTCATGTGCATGCCGCCGAGATGGTGATCGAAAAGGCGCGTCGCATGGTGGAGCAAGGTGAGCATGTGGTCATCCTGCTGGATTCGATTACCCGCCTTGCGCGTGCGTACAATGCGTTGGCCGCCAACTCGGGTAAAATCATGTCGGGCGGCGTCGAGGCGACCGCACTGCAAAAGCCCAAGCGGTTTTTCGGGTCTGCGCGTAACATCGAGGGCGGCGGCAGCATCACCATTATTGGTACCGCTTTGGTCGATACGGGAAGCCGTATGGACGAAGTGATTTTCGAGGAATTCAAGGGGACCGGCAACATGGAGTTGCATCTCGACCGTGGGCTTTCCGACAAACGTATTTTCCCTGCGATCAACATTGACCGCTCGGGCACCCGCAAAGAGGAGCTCATTTACCATCCGGAAGAGATGCTGCGCGTCTATGGTTTGCGTCGGGCCATGCAGGGCATACCTGCAGTGGAGGCGATGGACATGTTTATTCAGCGCTTGAAGAAAACCAAAACCAATGCGGAATTCTTAATGAGTTTGAATCGCTAGTTCCCCATTTACTTTCAGTTCGCAACTTATCCCCGTTTTAGTCCTCTAATACCCCACCGTGACATCCTCCGACGATTTCGTTCTACAGCTTGCCGTTGATAAAGGCGTGCTCACCAAGTCGCAGATCAATGCAGCGAGTGTCCAACTCGCCGCGCACAGCAACCCCAACAGTGCCCCTCCCTCGTTGGTTGAGGCCCTGATTGCCAGCCGAGTGGTGGAAGCACGCCAATTGAGCAAATTGCTGGCCGACGAGTTCGGCATGCCCTTGGTTGACTTGCCTGCGTTGCGGGTGCCCAACGTTGAGGCGATGGCTTTGGTCTCTCGGGCTTTGGCCACGCGTTACAACGTGTTTCCAATTTCACGGGAGGGAGGCGTTCTTAAACTCGCGATAGCTGATCCTCTCGATGTGGATGCGATTGATAG
Source organism: Rariglobus sp. (assembly GCA_044338095.1). Lineage (GTDB taxonomy): Bacteria > Verrucomicrobiota > Verrucomicrobiia > Opitutales > Opitutaceae > Rariglobus. The sequence continues at coordinate 1,631 of JBIIMH010000448.1, forward strand.
TCTCAGTCACGTCATCAAGTTAACCATCGAGCCGTCGGTTGCTCCAGCCAGTGATATCAAGCACGCCATAACGCGTTTCTACGGCAAAGATGCCGATGGCCTGAATGCGATGTTGGACGAATTTTCAATTGGGGGCGGGGAGGCGGTCGCCGTTTCAACTGTTCCCGTGGCTGGCATGGCCAACGTTGAAGACGGCGATGCGCCCATCATCAAGTTGGTTCACCAAATCATTCTGGAGGCGATTCAGCGCCGGGCCTCGGACATACATCTTGAGCCGTTGGAAAAGCGCTTCCGCGTCCGCTACCGAATCGACGGTGTGCTGGTGGAAGTCGAGAGCCCGCCCAAACGGCTTCAGCTCTCCATGATTTCACGCCTTAAAATCATGGCGAACATCTCGATCGCGGAAAAACGCATCCCGCAGGACGGTCGAATTCAGATCAACACGAGTGCAAAGCAGATCGACCTTCGCGTTTCATCCCTGCCGACTGCGCACGGTGAAAGCATCGTGATGCGTATTTTGGACAAAGATGGTCTCCAGCTGGGGTTGCCTGAGCTTGGTTTTTTCAGTGATGACCAGGCCATTGTTGAGCGCCTTATCGCGTTGCCCGATGGTATCATGCTGGTGACCGGGCCGACTGGCTCGGGTAAGACCACCACGCTGTATTCCTGTCTTCATTTCATTAACAAATCCGATCGTAAGATCATCACGGTTGAGGATCCGGTCGAATATCAGCTGGCTGGTATCAATCAAGTTCCGGTCCGCCATGATGTGGGCATGACATTCGCCTCGGCGCTGCGTGCGATGTTACGTCAAGCGCCCAATATTGTGATGGTGGGTGAAATCCGCGATTTGGAGACCGCTGAAATCGCCATCAACGCCTCGCTCACCGGTCACATGGTGTTTTCGACGTTGCACACCAACGATGCGCCAGGCGCCATTACCCGCTTAATCGACATTGGTGTTAAGCCGTTCCTGGTATCGACCTCGCTGCGCGCCGCCGTTGCACAGCGACTGGTGCGCAAGATTTGTAAGCAATGTAAAAAAACGTTCACTCCAGATGCCAACGAGTTGCGTTCTCTCAACATCACCCCGCAGCAAGCCGCTTCGGCAACATTTATGCGGGGTGAAGGCTGTCAGAATTGCAACGGCACGGGTTACCGGGGGCGTAATGGTATCTTTGAGATGTTCGTGGTGAATGAGGAAATTCAGCGCATGATCTACGAGAATGTCGGCACTGCCAAACTCCGCGATAAGGCCCGCTCACTCGGCATGCGTACGATGCGTGAAGACGGCGTCCGCAAGGTGCTTGCCGGCCAATCAACGATTGATGAAGTCGTTTCCATCACCGTGGGTGACGCGAGC
>JBIIMH010000366.1:0-2993 GCA_044338095.1 Rariglobus sp.
GATGTAGGTGCGCTCAAGGAAGGAGAGCGGTTTACGTTCGACTTGAATGACGGCCATGGTGCGGGAGAGTTGTGGTCGGTTACTTTTGCAGCAGGGCGATGCCGATCGTGTAGGCGATCAGGTTGGCGATGGACAGCGGCAGCAGCTGTTTCCAGCCGATGTTCATAACCTGGTCATAGCGGAAGCGCGGGAGCGTCCAGCGCACCCACATGAAGAAGAAGATCGCGAGGCAGATCTTCACGAGGAAGATGCCAATGCCGAGTAAGCCCATGAACAGCGGGTGTGTCGCAACCGGAATGATGTGCGCCAAAGCCTGCACCGTGTCGGTGAGGGTTACCCACGGCAGCGGATTCCAACCGCCAAAGAACAGCAGGATGAACACAGCCGAGCCGATGACCATGTGGCAGTATTCGGCCACGAAAAACAGCGACCACTTGAAGGCACCGTATTCGGTATGGAAACCGCCGACCAAGTCGGACTCGGATTCAGGCATGTCGAACGGTTGGCGGTTGGTCTCCGCAAAGAGCGCAACCAAGAAGATGAAGGCCGAAAGCGGCATGGTGAACACGAACCATGCCCCGCCCCAGAAGCCGGGCTGGCTTTGGCTTTGCACCACGTCGAACAGGCTCAGCGTGCCCTGGCCACCGGGGGCGTTAATCCACAGGAATACCGGCAGCACGGACAGCGTCATCGACAGCTCGTAGGACACCAATTGGGCCGAGGCGCGGACGGCACCCAGGAACGGATACTTCGAGTTGGATGCCCAACCGGCGAGGATCACGGCGTAAACGCCGAGCGAGGAAACGGCGAACACCGCGAGCAGACCGATATCGACGTTGGCCAGAACCAACGGAACCAGTTTACCGGCGGAATCCAAATACGCACCAAACGGCACCACGACCACCGTGGTGAGCGCAGGAATCATGGCCAATATCGGCGCGGCGATGAAGTAGAGTTTATTAACGTGGCCGGGAACCGGGTCCTCCTTGAAGACGAATTTACCACCGTCGGCGGCGAGCTGGAAAAGACCGAGCTTTTGCAGTACCCAAATGCCAGGCACCCAAGCGAGTAGCGGAGGCAGGGTGCGGTTGGGGCCGGGACGGCCCTGGAGCCAGGCGGAGATTTTGCGCTCGGCCATCGAGCACGCGGCTGCGATGGGGAAAAGCACGAGGATCACAGCGGTGCCTTGCAGAATAAGGCGGATCCAGAGCGGAATTTCGAAATAGAAGTCAAACATGGCAGCGCGGCTGGGTTAGACGGTCGCGGCGGCGAGCGCAGCGGGCTTGAAATGAAGGGTCTGGTCTTCGACGAACGGAAGTGCCCGCCATGTTGTGGCATCGAGAAGCACACCCGTATCGGGAATGGTTTTGTAGAGCACCGAAGACAGAACCGGAACCTCGGCGGCAATCAGAGGCCAGAGCGTGCCGATCTGATCAGCAGGTGCAGCGGCTCCGGCGGCGGCGATCAGCTTGGCAAGCACGGACAGGTCGTTATGCGCGCCAGCCAAAGGCGGAATCGCTTGAATGAACTTCTGAATACGGAACTGCTGATTCACGAACGAGCCGGCTTTTTCGAACACGGTGACGGTCGGAATCACCGTCTTGGCTGCGGCACTCGTCGGGTTGGCATGGGTGCCGAGGTAAACAACCGCGACCTTGGCGAGTTGCGCGGCGGTGAGGCCGGCGGCGATCAGGTCTTCACCGATCGAAACCACTGCCTTCACCTTGCCCGAATCGATGTCGGCGGCGAGCGAGGTAAGCTGGGCGGCCGGCAACGAGGAGATGAGCCCGGTTACGAGAGCGCCACGGACATTCGGATTGCGGTCCGCGGAGATGAGCAGCTTGTCGCCCTGGGCGGTGCGGCTGACGAGGGAAACGGAAGCGTTGAGCGCGGCGGCGAGTTTCTTGGTAAGGAACTGCTCCTCGACCGAGCTGCGACCCGAACCGACCACGGCGATTGCACCAGCGGACGCCTTAAAGCTAGCGGCGGCTTGGGCGATGAGGGCATCGAGCGCAGTCTCCGACGTGAGGCGATCCGCAGCCTGAACCTGCTTATAGAGCACGCGGCCGGAGTCGGCCATCCAGGTGTCATTCACCTCGTCGTTACGACGCGGGGTGATGCGGTAGAGCGTGCCTTCGCGGGACCAAGCGACCGAGTTCACGCCGACCGAGGACTCGGTGCAAATCGTGTTGGTCTGCTTGAGGAACCAGACGCGCATCTTGAAGCGGAAATCCGTCGAGGTAAGCGCGCCGACCGGGCAGATATCGACCGTGTTGAGCGAGTAGTTGTGATCGAGCTTTTTGTCGGGGTGGCAGGTCAGCGTGGAGTAGCTGCCGCGATCAACAAAACCGAGGACATCCGCGCCGGCGACGTCGCGGGAGAAGCGGATGCAGCGCGAGCAGAGCACGCAGCGCTCGTCGTCGAGAGTGACGCGCGGCCCGAGCTGGGTGCGCTTGGGCTTCACGTTCTTTTGCTCGATGAAACGCGAGTACCCACGGCCGTAACCGGTGGCCTGTTCCTGAAGTTTGCACTCACCGGCTTGGTCACAGATCGGGCAGTCGAGCGGGTGATTAATGAGGAGAAACTCCATCACGCCCTCACGAGCGTCCTTCACCATAGGTGAGGTGGTCTTGACGTGCAGGCCGGGTGAAACGGTGGTGCCGCAACCGATCTGGGGGCGCGGGATCCAGTTGATCTTTTGTTTGCCGGTGGCCGGGTCCATGACCGCAGCCTTGGTGGCGGGATCGAAGGCGGGCGTGCCCATTTCGATCAAGCACATGCGGCAGTTGCCGACCACCGCGAGCTTCGGGTGGTAGCAGTAGTGAGGCACGTCTACGTTCACGAGGCGGGCGGCTTCGATGACGTTGGTGCCCTTGGGCACGGCGATCTCCTTGCCGTCGATGTTGACGGTGACGAGGTCGGGTTTGGCTGGCTGGATCATTGAGAAAGGAAAAGGAGGTTTAGCCCACGGAACACACGAAAGACACGAAATG
>JBIIMH010000367.1:0-2990 GCA_044338095.1 Rariglobus sp.
CCGGTGTCGTCGTCGAGCTGGTTTTCTCGGGCGTAGGCGCGCGAGACTTTGCGCACGGTTAACCCCCATTTTTCGAAGGCCCACTCCTCACCTTGGCGGCTTTCGAGCTTTTCGGTCACCACCACCGAGGTGTTGGTTTGCTCGCCGCGTTTGACCACCAACTTCACCGATGAGCCCACCGGCAGGCTGGCGATGATGTTCAAAATGGGCGGCAGCTGTTCGGGAAAACGTCCGTCCACCGCCGCGCCGTTAATCGACAGCACGATGTCTCCGCCGCGCAGACCGACCTTGGCCGCCGGCGAACCCGGATCGACGCTGTTGATGAGCAGGCCGGTGTTTTGTTGGAGCGAATAAAACCCCTCAAGATCGAGCAGGGCGCCCGGCACGATGCCAATGTAGCTGCGCGTAATCGCGCCCTCGGCGGTGAGGCCGGCGACGACGCGCTTGGCGATGTTGGCCGGGATGGCGAAAGCGAGGTTGTCGGCCCCGAGGTAGCCGCGCGAATTGATGCCCACCACGCGCCCCTTCTCGTCGACCAACGGGCCACCCGAGTTACCCGGATTAATGGCGGCGTCGGTTTGCAACCAAGTGTTAAAGAGCCCCGTTTCGTAGCCCTTCACGCCGCGATTATCGGCAAAATAGCGGCGGTTATTGGAAATAATCCCTCGGGTAACCGTGCGCGTGAGCCCGTGCGGCGTGCCCACCGCATACACGGACTGCCCCGGCGAGAGTTTATCCGAGTTGGCAAAATCAGCGTGGGTAAACGTGAGCCCGCGGCGCTTCACCTCGGCGAGGTCGATTCGCAGCAGCGCGAGGTCGGTCCAGTGATCCCAGCCCACCAAGGTCGCGTTGACCCGCTCCAAACTGGCCAAGGTCACCGACAGCTCGACGGAGCGCGGGCTGGCGACATGGGCGTTGGTTAAAATGAGTCCGTCCGAGGAGACGATGACCCCGGAGCCGATGCCGGCCGAGAAGCGGCGGGCCCCGGATTCGAAGGACTCCTCGCGCACATCGATGCGCACGACGGCGTCGAGCAGGTGGTTAAAACCGCGCGAAACGGCGGCCTCGGCAACGGCGCTCCACGTCAAAAAGACGACGGAGCACAATAGGAGTTTTCGAGTGATTGACGGGAGTAAGGAATCCTTCACGGTGGCGGGTTTAATCCGATGGCAACGCATTGCAAAGACTACGACTTCCTCCAAATCGAACCGCATTGGCAAACCTTCTGGGAGGAAAACCACTCATTCCGCACGACGAACGACACGTCGAAGCCGAAATACTACGTGCTCGACATGTTCCCCTACCCGTCTGGGGCCGGTCTGCACATCGGCCACCCCGAGGGCTACACCGGCACCGACATCATCGCGCGCTACAAACGCGCCAAGGGATTTAACGTCCTCCACCCGATCGGCTGGGACGCGTTCGGCTTGCCCGCCGAGCAGCACGCGGTGAAAACCGGCACACACCCGGCGTCGAATACCCAAAACAACATCACCAACTTCCGCCGTCAGATCAAAGCCCTTGGCTTTTCCTACGACTGGGAGCGCGAAGTCGACACGACCGATCCGAAGTATTTCCGTTGGACGCAGTGGATCTTCCTCCAGCTCTTCAAAAAGGGCCTGGCCTACGTCGACGAGCGCCCAGTGTGGTGGTGCCCGGAGTTGCGCACCGTTCTGGCCAACGAAGAGGTCATCGACGGCAAATCCGAAGTGGGCGGCTTCCCCGTCGAACGCCGCAACCTGCGCCAATGGGTTTTGCGCATCACAGCCTACGCCGAGCGCCTGCTCGCCGACTTGAAAGACGTCGACTGGCCCGACTCCACCAAACGCATGCAAGAGGCGTGGATCGGCCGCAGCGAAGGCGCCGAGTTGGTGTTTAAACTAGAAGGCGCTGACCTCGGTGATTTGAAGGTTTTCACCACCCGCCCGGACACGATTTTTGGCGTCACTTACATGGTGATCGCGCCCGAACACCCGCTGGCCAACGCCCTCACGACCCCAGCCCAACGCGACGCCGTTGACGCCTACAAAAAGAAGACCGCCGGCAAGAGCGACCTGGAGCGCACCGATTTGGCCAAGGACAAGAGCGGTGTTTTCACCGGCTCCTACGCCCTCAATCCCGCCAACGGGGCCCGCGTTCCCGTCTGGATCGCCGACTACGTGCTGATGGGTTACGGCACCGGCGCCATAATGGCCGTGCCCGCCCACGACGAACGCGACTACGAGTTCGCTGTGCAATACCAGCTGCCGATTATCCAAGTGATCGAGCCCGCCAACGCTGCGGATGGTGCGGAACCGGTCGCCGTGAAACTCCCCTACTCCGGCGATGGCCACCTTGTGCGCTCCGGTGCCTACAGCGGCCTGCCCTGGGCCGAGGCCAAACAAAAACTCACCGCCGACCTCGCCGAACAAGGCCGCGGCAAGGCGACGGTTAACTACAAACTGCGCGACTGGGGCGAACCGTTCCCCGTTCTCTGGGTCACCGAGTCCGACTACCGCAAAGCCGCCGCCGTGCGCGCCGCCGACCTGCCGCCCGCGCCGGTCACCTACCGCGACGCCGCGACGAACCTCACCTGGTTTGCCCTGCCGCTGCCCGCAGCCGCGCTACCGCTCACGTTGCCCGAAGTGCAGTCCTACCTGCCCAGCGGCAACGGCGAAAGCCCGCTGGCCAACGTGACCGAATGGCTCGAAGTCTGGGTCAACCTCACCACCGGGGCCTCAGTTCCCGCGTCGCAACCGCAACCCGCCGGCGACGACTGGATTCGCGGTCGCCGCGAAACCAATACGATGCCACAATGGGCCGGCTCGTGCTGGTATTACCTGCGCTTCCTCGACACGAAAAACGACCAGGCGTTTGCCGATCCGAAGCTGCTCGCGTACTGGGGCGTTCCCGACCTCTACGTCGGCGGCGCCGAACACGCCGTCCTGCACCTGCTCTACGCGCGCTTTTGGCACAAGGTGCTCTTCGACCTCGGCGTCGTGCCGCAGTCC
>JBIIMH010000368.1:0-2986 GCA_044338095.1 Rariglobus sp.
ACCATGCCCGTGCTTCGTCCCGACCTGGCCACGCCGCGCATGTTAACTCAAGCGCTCGAAATCGGCGTCACCTGTATCGCGGCGCACTGCGGCACGGGCATGATTGCGCTCGATCCGGATTATTTCGACGAGTTCGTGGCCATGACAAAGCGCTACCCGAATCTTTATGGTGATAATAGCGCCCTCGCCGGCCTTAGCCTTCGCTTCAGGCCGCGACAAATGCGGCGGATCATTGAGGACGAAGAACTGGCGGCGCGCATACTGTATGGCAGCGATCTACCGGTACCTTCGAGTGGGTTGGTGATGGCTGCTTTTGGCATGATGGAATGGGCCGATTATCGCGCCTCGCAACTTCATGTGAATCCCCTAGCGCGAGACGTAATGTTGAAACGCGCCCTCGGCTTTAGCCCCGAGAGCGAGACGCGTTTGGCTACACTGCTGCGCAAGCCCCAGTCGGCACGCGTGGGGCCGATCTCACCCAAATCGGTAACCGCGGTAGCAAGCGCGAATATCAACAGCGTGGTGTATTCAGACTGCGGTGCGCTCAACCGTGCATTCGATGGGTAAAAAACGAGTCGTTTCCCGGTAGATTAGGTCCGATCGAGTCGGCCCGATTCGCAGTCTACGCGTGTCGCAGCCAACGCCGAAAAAAGGCCTTCACTTCGGTTCGAATTCCGCCGCCGACTTGCGATCAGAACAAGTCCGCCACCGTCGCCGAATCCGCAGCCAGTTCCCGATGCGCAGGCAACTGGTTGCGAAACCACGTGCGCTGCTTTTTCACCAAAGCACGCGTGTTTTGGCAAATTTCCGCCGCCAGCCCAGCTAAAGCCTCGCCCGACTTGCTGGCGTTATCCGCCGCCAACCAAGCCAGCGTCTCCCGATAACCGATCGCACGCGACGCGCTCAGATTCTGCTCCAGCCCCACCTCGCGCAGTCGCTGCACCTCATTGATCAAGCCCTCGGCCAGCATCACATCCACTCGCCGCGCGATTCGTGCCTCCAGCTCGGCCGGAGCCCGCTCCAGCCGGGTACAACGCACCTCCCAGTCCGCGAAAGGCCCCGGCATCTGCGCAAACTCCGCCGCCAGCACATCGAGGGTTTTGCCCGAAGCCCGGCACCGCTCCAACGCACGCGTCACCCGGCGCGAGTTGTCCACATCCAGCGCGCCCAGGCCGTCGGGATTTAGGCGGCGCAACTCTGCGACCAGCGCGGCAAGCCCCGCCGTCGCCAACTCAGCGGTAATCTCCGCGCGCAACACCGCCGGCACCGACACATTATCGGCAACCGGGCCAAAAAAACTTTTCAAATAAAACCCGCTTCCGCCCGCCACCAACACACGCCGCCCGCGCCCGGCGATCGCCGCCACCGCCGCCTGCGCCTGCGCCACATAATGGGTAATATCCATGCCTTGGTGCACCGGACACAGGTCGATGAGGTGGTGGGGCACGCGGGCGCGCTCGCTCGCGGTGGGTTTGGCCGTGCCGATGTCCATGCCGTGGTAAAACAACAGCGCATCGCACGACACGATCTCGGCGTCGTTGGCCTCGGCCCAGCGCAACGCCAGCTCGGTTTTCCCTACGGCCGTCGGCCCCGTGAGCACATGGATGAGTCCCTTCATTTTGTCCCCCATTGCTTCGCCGCCCAAGGCCTGCGCTGCGAGACAATCCCGCTCCCGCACCGCGCACGCGGGTTGGCACGCCGTGTGCATTATCGGTTACCGCCAGACAAAAAAAACTTCACCCATGAAACCGACCACCCTCACCCACCTCACCGCCCTGCCCGCCTCATCGAGCCCAGCGTCAGGTGGGCAAGGACCCCATACCAACCTAGAAGGCATCCGCTAAACTCCGCCGCAAATGAGCCGATTTATCTGGGCTGTATGCCCACCAGTCCGGTCACACCTAAAATAATCCACACCACTCCTCACCTCACTCGCCCGCTCGCCATGAATTCGTTAACTCTACCGCTCGCCTCCGTCAGTCGCCGTACCTCCACCGCCTCGGGTTCACCCGTGATGGTTCGTAAGCCGCACTACGACTGCCAAGAGCGTGAGTACGACTTCGGGATCGTTGTGTACGTGCCAGGCGTGGAGTCTGCCGGAATCGAAATCACCTCCAACGGCGTCGACTTGCTAATAAACGCCCGCAAGCACCACTTCGTTCGGGTCAACTTTGGCTCGCTCAACCTCGAAGGCGTGCAGCACGACTACCAGCTCAGCCTGCGGCTCGGCCGCAGCTTGGACTACGCCGCCCTCCAGGCTGAATTCCACCAGGGCATCCTGACCCTGACCATTCCCAAGAAACAGCCCGTGAGCTTCAACCCCGGTGCCGAATTAGCTCGGGTAGCGTGAGTTAGCCCAAGCCGGGCGGGGTGCCGAAACCCCGCCACCAAGCCCAGTTCATGATTTACTTGATGGCCCGTCCGCCCTGCGGACGGGCTTTTTTCGTTATTTTTCAAGAAACTTCCAGTTTTCGCTCAATTTTCATGCGAACGGTTCCGATATAAGAATTATATCAGCCTCAAAACGACCATGATCCAGCAAGCCCACAACCTCCCCGCCCCTCCCGCCGTATCGATTGCAGCCACTGCCGCCTTTGATGTACTTTGGGGTAAGCCGCTGTTTCGCGCGCCGAACCTGCCTGCCCCCGTGATCGCGCCGGATTTAGCGCCGTTCCCGGCGCACCCCATCGCAGCGACTCGCCGCCAAGCCAAATAACCGCCACCCGCCAGCCCCAGCGCCCCCCAGGGTCCAGCCGTTGATCCGAGGGAGGGCCCACCTCCGTGTGGGCTGGCTCGATCCCGGACGACACGGGGGTCGTCCCTCCGTCAATCCGTCTCGTTCTCTTACGCCTACTCGTTCTCTCGCCCCATGCCGTTCCGTGCACCGAGGCACGAAAGATACGCCGTTCCAACCGCCCCAAGGATTGCCTTTCTCCAGCCAGTCAACGCGCATCTGCGTTAACCACTGCGGGTGCCAAAGCACTGC
>JBIIMH010000459.1:0-2961 GCA_044338095.1 Rariglobus sp.
AAGACCAAGGCCCAGCTGGACCGCGGTGGCCGCATCGTCGAGTTGTTCAAGCAGCCCGCCTTCAACCCGATCTCCATCGAGCTCCAGGCGATCACCATCTTCGCGCTTCAGCGCGGCTTCTATGACGCCTTCGACATCAAGAAGGTGAACGCCGCCTCCGTTTCCATCCGCGAGTTCTTCAAGAACCGCAAGGACGCGCTGCTCACCGAGATCCGCACCAAGGCCGCCTTGGACAAGGACCTCGAAGCCAAGATCGTCACCGCTCTCGAAGAGTGGAAGTCCACCTACGCAGGCTGATAACAGTAGCGAGTAACGAGTAGCGGGTAGCGAGCATTCAGGCACGATCCCGCTCCTTCTTCCGGCCTACTCGCTACCCACTATTCGCTACTCGCTACTTCTCCCCAATGGCTTCTACACGCGATATTCGCCGACGGATCAAATCCGTCAAAAACACCCGCCAGATCACCAAGGCGATGGAGCTCGTCGCTGCGTCCAAGATGAAGAAGGCGCAGCAGGCCGCTCTGGCCGGCCGCCCCTACATCCAAGTGATGTCCGAGATGCTGGCCGCTCTTTCCGCCCGCGTCACCGAGCTCAAGCACCCGTTCCTCGACGAACGCGTGGTCAAAACCCGTGGCATCCTCTTGGTTACCAGCGATAAGGGTCTGTGCGGACCGCTCAATGCCAACCTTTTTAAGGTCGTCACCGAGATCAAAACCCCGGCCAAGTTTTTCGCCATCGGGCGCAAGGGCGCCCAGTTCCTGGCTCGCACCCACCGCGAGCTCGTCGCCGATTTCGTCGTCCAAGACCGCACCCCGTTCTCCGAGGTGAAGGTCGCCGTCGAAATGATGGTGAAGAAATACCTGGAAGGTGAAATCGACACCGTCGAGGTCATCTACCCGCGTTTCCGCAACACCTTGGTGCAGGAGCCCACCCTGCGTCCGGTGCTGCCGTTGACCAGCTTGTCGACCTTCATTTCGCAGGCCCAGTCCGACGCCGGTATCGAGGTTCAGCGCGACACCCGCGACATGATCTTCGAGCCCAGCGCCACGGACGTCATGGAGGCGCTTATACCATTCTACATCAACAAGCACATTTACCAGTTGGTGCTCTCGGCCCGCGCCTCCGAGCATTCGGCCCGTATGGTGGCGATGAAAACCGCCAAGGACAACGCCAACAAACTCGTGGGCGAACTCAGTCTCGAGTACAACAAGGCCCGTCAGGCTGCGATCACCCAGGAAATCCTGGAAATCGCCGCAGCCCAGTACGCCGCTTAATTCCCCCTTTTTTTCAATTTAACTAACCACTCCGTTCATGAGCAACACCGGCAAAATCGTCCAAGTCATCGGCCCCGTCGTTGACGTCCAGTTCGCGGAAAACGCGATCCCCCCGATCTATCAGGCCCTGACCGTCGACTTCACCGTCTCCGGCAAACAGGAAAAGCTGACCCTCGAAATCCAGCAGCACCTCGGTGACGGCATTGCCCGCACCATCGCCATGTCCTCCTCCGAGGGCTTGGTCCGCGGCATGGCCGTGGTTGATACCGGCGCGCCCATCACCGTTCCCGTCGGCGACGGCATTCTCGGCCGTATTTTCAACGTCACCGGCGACCCCGTGGACGGCAAAGGCCCGGTGGTTCACACCAAGCGTTACCCGATTCACCGCGCTGCTCCCGCGCTGGCCGATCAGGACACCAAGGCCGAGATCCTCGAGACCGGCATCAAGGTCATCGACCTGATCTGCCCGTTCATCAAGGGCGGTAAAGCCGGTGCGTTCGGCGGTGCAGGCGTCGGCAAGACGGTGGTTATCCTTGAGCTCATCAACAACATCGCCAAGGCCCACGGCGGTTACTCGGTGTTCGCCGGCGTCGGCGAGCGTTCGCGTGAAGGCAACGACCTTTACCACGAAATGTCCGAGGCGGGCGTCATCAAGCAAGACAACCTCGCTGAGTCGAAGGTCGCCCTGGTGTACGGCCAGATGAATGAGCCGCCCGGTGCCCGTATGCGCGTCGCCCTCTCGGCCCTCGCCATGACCGAGTATTTCCGCGACGAGAAAAACCAGGACGTGTTGCTCTTCATCGACAACATCTTCCGTTTCTCCCAAGCCGGTTCCGAAGTGTCCGCGCTGCTCGGTCGCTCGCCCTCCGCGGTGGGTTACCAGCCGACGCTGGCCTCCGAAATGGGTCTGCTCCAAGAGCGCATCACCTCCACGAAGAAGGGTTCCATCACCTCCGTGCAGGCCGTGTACGTGCCCGCCGACGACTTGACCGACCCGGCCCCGGCAAACACCTTCGCCCACTTGGACTCCACCATCGTGTTGGAGCGCTCCATCGCCGAGCTCGGTATTTACCCGGCGGTCGATCCCCTCGCATCCGTGTCGAAGGCCCTTGAGCCGTCGATCGTCGGCGACGAGCACTACAAGGTGACCCGCGAACTGCAGCGCGTCCTTCAGCGCTACAAGGACTTGCAAGACATCATCGCGATTCTCGGTCTCGACGAGCTTTCCCCTGAGGACAAGCAGACCGTGTACCGCGCCCGTAAGATCCAGCGCTTCCTCTCGCAGCCGTTCGCGGTGGCCGAGGTGTTCACGGGCGCCCCGGGCAAATACGTCCCCGTCAAGGAGACCGTGCGCGGCTTCAAGATGATCCTCAGCGGCGAACTCGATCACGTCCCCGAGGGTGATTTCTACATGAAGGGTGGCATCGACGAGGTGCTCGCCGCGTCCAAGAAGTAAGTAATCCTATCGCCCACGGAACACACAGAACACACGGAATAACGAGCGGATCGAATTCCGTGTCTTCCGTGTGTTCCGTGGGCAAAATCTGAAATGCCTTTAATCCTCGAAATCGTCACCCCGGAAGCCCGGGTTTATAGCGACACCGTCGACACGGTGGTTGTCCCGACCCTGACCGGTGAAATCGGTATCTTGCCCGGGCACATCCCGTTGTTGACCCAAGTGGTTGGC
>JBIIMH010000370.1:0-2958 GCA_044338095.1 Rariglobus sp.
CGCCATCCTCATTGCGGCTGGCGTTTTTATTTCCTTCATCGGCGTTTGGCTTAAAGCCCGCCTCAACGGTGCGCCCGTCGGCATCCTCACCTTGTTGGGCATGCGCCTGGGTGGCGTGCCTTACAGTCTGGTGGTCGATGCGCGCATCACTGCGGTGAAAGCCGGCATCGAGGTCACCACCGACAAGATCTCCGCGCACTTCCTGGCTGGCGGCAATGTGGTGCCGACGGTGCAGGCGCTGGTTGCCGCGCAAAAGGCCGGTATCGTGCTCGATTGGGACCGCGCCTGCGCGATCGATCTGGCGACCAAAGGCTCTGGTAAATCCGTGGTCGAGGCCGTGCGCACCTCAGTCGATCCCAAGGTGATCGATTGCCCCAACCCCGAGTCCGGCCGCACCACTATCGACGGCGTGGCCAAGGACGGCATCCAGGTTAAAGTGAAGGCCCGTGTGACGGTGCGCACCCACCTCGATCGTTTCGTGGGTGGTGCCAAGGAAGAGACCATTATCGCCCGCGTCGGCGAGGGCATCGTTTCCACCATCGGTACATCGGAGAGTTACAAAGTGGTCCTGGAGTCGCCTGATAGCATTTCCAAGACGGTGTTGGCGCGCGGCCTCGATGTGGGCTCGGCCTTCGAGATCCTTTCCATCGACATCGCCGACGTGGACGTGGGCGAAAACGTGGGTGCCAAACTGCAGGAAGCACAGGCTGAAGCCAACAAGAGCATCGCCCAGGCGCAGGCTGAAATTCGTCGCGCAGCCGCCGTGGCTGTCGAGCAGGAGATGAAGGCCCGCGTGCAGGAGATGCAGGCTGAAGTGGTTCGCGCTCAGGCCGAAGTGCCGCGCGCACTCGCCGAGGCGTTCCGCTCCGGTCGGCTGGGTGTGATGGACTACTATAAGATGGAAAACGTGCAGGCCGATACCGCCATGCGGAAATCGATCTCGCAGCCCGGCGACGGCCAGAAATCCTGAGTGTTAGCCTGAAAATCCTGCGCGGCTCGAACCTCACCCTTAACCCGAAATAGCCCCATGGATTGGATTCAAGATAACTTGCAGATCATTCTGGCGATCGCCGGTGCGATCGCCTACTGGCTGAACGCGCGCAAGAAAGATCAAGCCGGAGAGCCTGCCGACTACGATGGCGACGGCGAGCCGGACAACCGTCCGCAATCGGGTCGCAGTCTGCATGAGCAGGATGACACGTCGCTGCACGACGAGAACACGCGGCGAATTCAGGAGGAGATTCGCCGTAAGATTGCGGAGCGCCAAGGCGGCGGCGGGCTTCGGCCAATAGCGGAGGCTGAGTCGCTTCCGCCGTCGCTACCCGTCTCGCAAAGCGGGGCCCCGGCCCCGGTTGCGCGGCAACAGCCGGCCGCGCAGCCGGCGGTGCGTCGGCGCGAGGTGGCGGCACCGTATGCGATGGATGATACGCAGCGCGCCACGGTGGAGCGCGAGGCGGCCGCGGTGCTGGAAAGCCAGCGGGCGTTGGCAGAACAACTCGCGATGCTCAATCAACGCCGTGCGGAAACCGGTCGATCGGCGCGGGCGATGAGGGAAACCGTGGAGTTGGCGACTGCTGCCGCCTCAGCTGCGGGACGGGCGCGTATGCCAGACGACGCCAGTTTATTGAGCGATTTGCGCAACGCCCGCTCGCTGCGCAAGGCGATCGTGATGCGCGAAGTGTTGGGCACGCCGGTCGCCCTGCGCTGAGGTTTTTCAGCTGGCGTGGTCGGTGGACGTGATGGGTGGGGCGGTTTTCACGGAGCCCCCTTTCCTCACCTTCTGCTGGTGCAACCCCAGCAGAAGCCCGAGTTTAGCGCTTCATTATCAAGGTGCCAGGTCCACCCATTTCCAGCCGCGGCTGTCGAGCGGATTGGTCGTCCAGTTCAGCACCTTGGGATTGAGCGCGTAGACACGGCTGTAGAAATAAATCGGGATCACGGGGACTTCGTCGGCGAGGATAGCCTCAAGTTTCTGGTAAACCGCCATGCGCTCCGGTTCGGTTTTGGTTTCCAAGGCGCCGCGCAACAGCTGGTCATAGGCCGGGTTTGACCAACCGGTCTGGTTGTTGCCCCCGCCGGTGGTCCACAGGTCGAGAAAGGTGTGCGGGTCGTTGTAGTCGCCAATCCAGCCCGCGCGGGCGACTTGGAAGTTACCCGTGCGCTGGGTATCGAGGTACACTTTCCATTCCTGGTTGGTGATCGTGGCGTTTACCCCGAGGCGGGTTTTCCACATTTGCTGGATCGCCTCGGCGATGATCCGGTGGCTCTCGGAGGTGTTAAACAGGATATCAATGGGCGGCAGGTTTTTGCCGTCGGGATACCCGGCCTCGGCGAGAAGGCGTTTGGCTTCGGCGAGGTCGCCCGTGAGTTGGGCCGTGGCGGTGAACTTGAGGGAGGGCGGGGTGAAGTGGAGGGCGGGCGACTGGCCTCCGCTACGCAGAATGCTGCGAATGATCGCCTCACGGTCGATGGCGAGTGCAAGGGCCCGGCGGACACGGCGGTCGTCGAGGGGCTTACGGGTGACGTTGAACCGGTAATAATAGACCCCGTAGTAGGGGACCTGGCGGTAAGTGGCGGGGTTTTCGCGGCGATAGGTTTCGATTTTTCCGAGTGGCAGGGTGTTGCAGTAATCGAGTTTACCGGTGCGGAAGAGCCGCTCCTCGGTTTCAGCGCTGTCAATCGCGTAGAACTCGATGCCGTCGAGGCGCACGTGGTCGTGGTCCCAGTAGGTGCGTGAGCGGGCAACGGTGATTTTCTGGTTGGGCGACCATTCGACGAGGGTGAACGGGCCGTTGCCCACGTAGTTGCCGGGGCGCGTCCAGGCGTTACCCTTACGCTCGGGCTCCCCGAATTTGCGCAATGTGGGCAGGTGCACGGGGAACCAGGCGTAATGCTGAAGCGATTCGAGCAGGAAGGGCGTGCGGTGTTTGAGCGTGAGCCGTAGGGTGTGCGCATCGA
>JBIIMH010000024.1:0-10833 GCA_044338095.1 Rariglobus sp.
CTCGGCACCCACTTGGGCGTTAAAGACGCCTTCACGCTGGAAACGGGTAAACGCATCCGCATCGAGCACCTCCGCCCATTTGTAGGAATAGTAACCCGCGGCGTAGCCCACCGGATCACTGAAAAGGTGGCCGAAGCGTTTCACCAACGTGCGCCCCGCTGGTTCGGTGGGAATCATGCAGTCGGCCACCAGCGCGCGCGCCTGCGCCTCAATGTCACCGGAGACGAACTCCGGCGCGCGCATGTGCAGCAACAGGTCCATGCGCGCAAACTGCACCTGGCGGATGGTGGCGCAGGCCGAACGGAAGTTTTTCGCGGCGGTCATCTTTTGAAAGACCTCCTCCGGGATCGCGGCACCGGTCTCGTGGTGGCGGGCAAACAGGTCGAGGCTCTCACGCTGCCAGCACCAGTTTTCCATGATCTGCGAAGGCAACTCCACGAAGTCCCACGCCACGTTGACGCCGTTGAGCGACTTGATCTCCACCTCGCCGAGCAGGTGGTGCAACAGGTGCCCGAACTCGTGGAAAATCGTTTCCACCTCGTCATGCGCCAGCAGCGCCGACTTGCCCTCGGCCGGAGGCGTAAGGTTGCCACAAATGTAGCCGAGGTGCGGCGCGCGCGTGCCGTCGGGTTGGGGCCCGCCCGTCACCAGATACCCCATCCAAGCGCCACCGCGCTTCGACTCGCGCGGATACCAGTCCGCGTAAAACGAGCCGAGGTGGCGACCGGCCGCATCGTGGAGATCATAAAACTTAACTTCCGGATGCCACACCTCGACCGAACTCGAAGAGTTGCCCGTTTGCGCAAGCTCACGCCCGGAGAAAACCACGGAGCGCTCCGTGATTCGCAGTCCAAACACGCGGCCTGCCAAGTCGAACAGACCGGCAATCACCCGATCCATCGGCAGGTAGGGACGCAGCACCTCGTCGTCGAAGTCGTAGCGTTCCTGGCGCAGTTTTTCGGCCCAAAAGCCCACTTCCCAAGGCTTCAGCAAGGCTCGCGGCTCACCGGTGTGCTTCGCTTTGAACTCCTCCAGCTCGGCGCACTCACGCACAAAAGCCACCTGGGCCCGCGCCTGCATGTCGGCAATAAAGGCGAGTGCCTTATTGCCAGATACCGCCATGCGGCGGGCGAGCACCAGATCGGCAAAATGAGGCTGGCCGAGCAACCGCGCCTTCTCGTCGCGTAGCGCGATAATTTTCTGCACGAGGGCGGCGTTGTCGTGCGGCGTCAGCGTTCCCACGGCGGTGGCGGCCGTCCAAACCTCGCGGCGCAGGCTCTCATCGGCGGCGTAGGTCATGACCGGTTCTTGCGAAGGCATGTGCAACGTGAAGCGCCAGGCAGGTGCCGCGGGCGTGCCCAGTCCCTTGGCTTCGGCGCTGCGCAGTGCGGTGGCAATCGCGTGCTCGGGCAGCCCCCGCAGGCGCGTCGGGTCGGTGACGATCAGCTCCCAGGCGTTGGTCGCATCGAGCACGTTTTCACCGTATTTCTGCGTGGCTTCCGCGAGCTCGGCTTGCAGAACTTCGAGCCGCGTGCGCTCGGTCTCGGGTAAATCAGCGCCGGCTTGGCGGAACTCGGCCACCGTCTCGTCGAGGAAGCGCCGGTGAATCCCGTTAAGGGCCATTGCGGCAGGCGTGGCGGCAAAGGCTTTCAAGCGTATCCACAGCGCGGGGTTGAGGGGGATGCGGGCGAAGAAAACCGAGACGGCGGGCAGCAGGGCATTGTGGGCGTCGCGCAGCGCGGGCGAGTCGTCGACCGACTGAAGGTGGGTGACCTTGCCCCAAGCGAAATTGAGTTCCTCGGTGGCACGCTCAAGGGCAAGAAACGTATTTTCGTAGGTGAGCGCGGCCAGGTCGAGCTGCGCGATGACGTCGATGGCGCGTTGAGCGCCAGCCAAGGCCGCATCAATGGCCGGAGCGATCTGTTCGGGGGTATGCTGCGACCAGCGGACTGCAAAGGTGTTATCGAGAAAGGAATGGGTTGCCACAGCAGCTATGACCCCGAGGGCTGCGAACCTTGTCAACCGCGCAAGCGAAACACCAAGCCGAGCCAAGAATGCGGCGAGTCGGAAGCACCACCGGGCGTGAATTTGACCTTGGCTCACGATCGCGGGTCATTGAACGTCCTCGCCTCTCATGTCTTACTGCGCATCCCGATTTCACACCATCCGCCGGGCAACTGTAGAAGTAAAAGTCGGCCAGGTTGGCGTTGGCGGAAACAATCCTATTCGCGTCCAGTCGATGACCACCAGCGACACCCAGGACGTCGCCGCCACGGTGAAACAATCCATCGCCCTGGCCGAGGTCGGCTGCGAGATCGTCCGCATAACCGCGCCCAATGTTGCTGCCGCCCAGTGCCTGCGCGCCATTCGCGAGCAGTTCTCCGCCGCCGGCTTTGCCCATATTCCGCTCGTCGCCGACATCCATTTCCTGCCCTCCGCCGCGATGGAGGCCGTCGAGCACGTTGATAAAATCCGCGTCAATCCGGGCAACTACGCCGACAAGAAAAAATTCGCCGTCACCGACTACACTGACGCCGACTACGAGCGTGAGCTGCAACGCCTTCATGAGTCGTTCTCGCCCCTCGTGCTGCGCGCCAAGACACTCGGCCGAGCGCTGCGCATCGGCACCAATCACGGATCGCTTTCCGACCGCATCATGAACCGCTACGGCGACACGCCGCTGGGCATGGTCGAGAGCGCGCTGGAGTTCCTGCGCATCGCCGAATCCCACGGGTTCAACCAGCTGATCCTGTCGATGAAATCATCCAACCCCAAGGTGATGATCGCCGCCTACCGCCTATTGGTGCAGCGAATGAACGCCGAGCGCATGAGTTATCCGCTGCATCTCGGCGTAACCGAGGCGGGTGACGGCGAGGACGGCCGCATCAAAAGCGCCATTGGCATCGGCAGCCTGCTATACGACGGGCTCGGCGACACCATTCGCGTTTCACTTACTGAGGACAGCGTGTACGAGATCCCAGTCGCTCAAGCCCTCGCAAAGAAGGCCATGTCGCTGTGGAAACCGGCCATCAACCTGACGGCCTCGCCCTTCGCCCGGTTCGCCGCGACCGCCGATGCGATTGATCCCTTTAACTATAGCCGCCGGCAGAGCACGCCGGTGGAGCTATCCCCCACGATCAAAGTCGGCCCCGCGCACCCCCCCCGGGTGTTCGTGCGCGTGCCCTCGATTCAGGCTTGGCCGGGGGCACTCGCCCAACTCGCTTCGGCGCGTTTGGCCGACACTCCCGCCGAGGGCTTGATTCTTCCCATTGCCACAACCTCGGAGCTGCAAAGCATCAGTCGCGAGCTGAAGGAGCTCAGCCAAACAGGCGCAACGCCGCTGATCGTTTTTGATCTCGCCCCTACCCTGCCCGCCGTCGCGGTGGCCGCAGCGACCGAAGAGTTAACGACACCCGCAGTCTTTCTGCGCACGTTCGATGCCGACGACAGCGTGGCCCTGCACGCTTTTGCTCAGTTCACCCGCAGTCGCGGGCATACGCTGGCCATTGCCACGACGGCAGCCGACCTTGCGGCCCTTGCACCGGCGCTGCCCGCGCTTGGCGAAGACCGGCTGCTCTTCACGCTCTCCAATCCCGCTGCCCCGATTGTCGGGGCCATCGTTGCCCACCCTACCGGAGCCTATCGTGCCCTGGTCGAGCAACTGCGTCTCGCAGGCGTTCAAGCACCACTGTGGATCCGCAACACGACGACCACCACAGTCCACGGTGATCCCTCGTTCCTCTCGCGCCTGCTCGATGCCGCCATACTCACCGGCTCGCTGCTCTGCGACGGTATGGGCGACATGGTTTCCATCGAAACCGAATCCGATGCCGCGCGCGCCACGCAACTCGCCTACAACGTCCTTCAAGGAGCCGGCGCACGCATCTCTAAAACTGAATTTGTCGCCTGTCCGTCCTGCGGCCGCACCCTCTTCGATTTACAAACCACCACTCAGCGTATCCGTGCGCAGACCGGCCACCTTAAGGGCGTGAAACTCGCCATCATGGGCTGCATCGTCAACGGCCCCGGCGAGATGGCCGACGCCGACTTCGGCTACGTCGGTGGGGCACCTGGCAAGATCAACCTCTACGTGGGCAAAACCTGCGTCCAGTATAACATCCCCCAAGCCGAGGCCGATTCACGCCTGATCGCGCTCATCAAGGAACAGGGCAAATGGTTCGAGCCCCCGGTTTAACCTAACCCGCTGAGGCGCGCATACACCCTAGGCGCAGTCGGATGCGTCCATGGAAATGGGCTGAGTTTCCAGAAGAAACGGCCCGCGTAAGTCGGCTCACCGCCGCAGCCAACGCACGCCCTTTACGCGTTAACTCATTCGCCTGAGTGACGATTTCGTCACTGTTCGCCTTAGTCCTTGCCAACACGGAAACCGCCTCGCACGGTCTTCGTTTTTTCACAGAAGAACGCGTCCCGAGATTTATGAACCAGAACATCCGCAACATCGCCATCATCGCCCACGTCGACCACGGTAAAACCACGCTCGTGGACCAACTCCTTAAAGAGGGTGGCGTCTATCGTGCCAATCAAGCCGTTGAAGTCCGCGCCATGGACTCCATGGACCTCGAAAAGGAAAAGGGCATCACCATCAAGGCCAAGAACACCTCCGTTCACTGGCAGGGCAAGATCGTCAACATTCTCGACACGCCCGGCCACGCCGACTTCGGCGGTGAGGTTGAACGCGCCCTGCGTATGGTGGACGGCGTTCTCCTCGTGATCGATGCCTATGACGGCCCCCAGGCGCAGACGCGCTTCGTGCTCCGCAAGGCTCTCGCCCACGGCCTGAAGGTCGTCATCGTCATCAACAAGATCGACCGCCCCAACGCGGATCCGGCCAAGATGTACGACAAGGTCCTCGAGCTCCTCATGGAGCTTGAAGCCACCGAGGAGCAGTTCGACGCCCCAGTCGTTTACGGCTCCGGCCGCGACGGCTACATGATGTACAAGCTCGGCGAAGAGAAGAAGGACATGACCCCGCTCTTCCAGACGATCATCGACCACGTCCCGCCGCCTTTCGCCAAGCCGAACGAGCCCTTCCACATGCTCGTTTCCAACATCGACTGGTCCGACTATGTCGGCCGTATCGCTGTCGGCAAGATCCTCGCAGGCACCATCAAGGTCGGCGACCCGATGTTCGTAATCCGCCACAACGAGGACGGCAAAAAGGTCCGCTCCAAGGTCACCAAGATTTTCGAGTTCACCGGTCTCGGTCAGCGCGAAGTCGAAATCGCCCATGCCGGTAACATCATCGGTCTGGCCGGCTTCGAGGACGTCGACATCGGCGACACCTTGGACGTACGCGAAGACGGCCACGCCCTGCCCTTCACCCAGATCGACCCGCCCACGCTGGAGATGCAGTTCTCCGTCAACGACGGCCCGCTGGTCGGCCAAGAAGGCAAACTGGTTACCTCGCGCCAAATCCGCGAGCGCCTCATGCGTGAGCTGAAGACCAACGTCTCCATCTACATCGATGACGCGGACCGCGCCGGTGTATTCAACGTCAAAGCACGCGGCACCATGCAGGTCGCCGTGCTCGTCGAGACCATGCGCCGCGAGGGCTTTGAGCTCCTCGTCTCCCGCCCCACCGTGATCGAAAAGACCGTCGATGGAGCCCGCCACGAGCCGTTCGAGACCGTCTGGATCGAAGTTCCCGACGAGTGCGTCGGTTCGATCATGCAGAACTTGGCAAACCGTAAGGGTATGCTCACCAACATGGAAAAGTTGGTCACCACCACAATGATCGAAGCCACGATCACCACCCGTGGTTTGATCGGCTTGGAAATCGATGTGATCAACGCCACCAGCGGTCGCGGCATCACCAGCCACTTGTTCAAGGAGTACGGCCCGTACGCCGGTGAAGTTCTCACCCGTATGACCGGCGTGATCACGGCGACTGAAGCCGGTGAAACCACCACCTACGCCCTCTTGATGGTGCAGGAACGTGGCAAGCTGTTCATCGGACCTGGCGAGCAGGTTTACGAAGGCATGATCGTCGGCGAGAATCCGCGCAACGAAGACATCTCGTGCAACGCTGTGCGCGAAAAGGCCCTCACGAACTTCCGTTCGCAGGGTTCGGGTGTCGCCACCGGCCTGATCCCCGCCGCCAAGATGTCCCTCGAGCGCGCTCTCGAGTACATCGCTTCCGACGAGCTCCTCGAGGTCACCCCGAAGAGCCTGCGTCTGCGCAAGCGCCTGCTGAACACCGGCGAGCGCTTGAAGGCTAAGAAGTCCGGCCGCTAAGCCGATACTCGCCCTCGTTGTCCCCCCCAAAGCCGCCGGTTCAACCGGCGGCTTTTTTGTGCCCTCTCATCCGAATTCTCTGCAGGCACGAACCGCCTTAATTTTCTCGCCGCTTGTACCGTCCTTACACACCACTGCAGCAACCATGAAAACGCCCACGCCCGTTTCCCCATTGCTCAACGCCGCGCTCAAAGTCCTGCTCGTCGAAAAACGCGGGACACACCCCCAGTTGAGCCAAGTCGATGGCGTGGAATACCTCTCCGTGCTGTGGGCCACCACTCGGTTTGGCGGCGTGCCGGGCTTTGATCGCCAAGAGGGTTGGTATTTTGACTCCCCTGATGACGACCGCGGCGTAGTGGCCGTACACCTCAACGCCGAGGGAAGTTTTCACGTGACCAACCCCGATGCAGAATTCGCCTATTTAACCGGCAAAGTGGCCTCCGCCAAAGAACTGGAAACGGTCCTGGCCACCCTGGATTCAATCAAGGCAGCCGACCTCAAAGGCGTGGCCATCAAAGACCAGCCACTGGCCGGATTGTTGGAATAATCCTCCTCAACCCAGTCAATCAGTTCAGGTTTTCCCGCGCCGCACGCACCCAGCGCTCACACCAAGCTCTCGTAACAGACGCTCGCACCAAGCGGTAACTGCGCGTCCCGTTTACCTATGAGCGACGCGCGCACCCTCGGCTGAAATGGCCGCAGGCGATTTTAAGTTTTGCGCGTGAACCCAGCGGCCGTTTCGCTGCTCCCATGGATACCGAAGCGCTGCTCGCGAACATCCGTGAAGGCTCCCTTTCCCAGGACAAAGCCCGCGCACTGACAGCCGACGAGCTCGCCGCGCGCAACGCCTCCGGCAACACCGTGCTGCACACCGCCGCCAAGTACGGCCGGCTGCGTGACCTCAACCCCGCAGTGCTCACCGCCGAGCTCTTCTCCCTCAAAAACGACTCCGGCTACACCCCCGTGCATCAGTTGGCCTTTGGCGGACACTTTGCCCAACTCCCCCCCGGCCTTCTCAGCCGCAGCCACTTTTTGGCGCGCAGTAACTCCGGCTACACGCCCCTGCACACCGCAGCCGCAGCAGGCACCCTTGCCCAAGTTCCCGCCGAGGTGGGTGCGATCAACCACGAGCTGCTGCTCATTCGCACCGATCTGGGTAACACCCTTTTGCACGAAGCTGCCGAGACAGGCGCCCTCGATCGCCTGCCGCCCAACCTGCTCAACGAGCGCCTGCTGGCCGAGCGCAACCTGAGTGGCGAAACCGTCCTCCATGTGGCCGCGCTCAACGGTCACCTCGGCCAAATCCCCAACGCTTGGCTCAGCACCTCGGTTCTCCTACGCACCACCAAAGCGGGCGACACCGTGTTGCATGCAGCCGCGATCTCCGGCCACCTCGCCCAGGTCCCGCCCGAGCTGCTCATCTCCAACAACCTGTTACTTAAAAGCAAAGCGGGCTACAGCGTGCTCCATGCGATTGCCGAGACCGGTCAACTGGACCGCATCCCGGCTGGAATCCTCACCGCCGAACTTTTGCTCACACGCAATGAACACGGCGACACCCCGCTGCATGCGGCCGCCCATGAGGGCCACCTCGGCCAAATCCCGGCGTCGCTTCTCACCACCGCATTGCTGACGACGCGCAATTACGAGGGTGTAACCCCTCTGGCGACCGTGGTTCGGCGCGGTAATGTTGATCAATTACCCATTGCACTGCGCCCCGTGGAACCAGGGATTGTTAAACGCACGTTGATCAAGTGGGGGCTGTCCCGCCCGCCATTTTGAGGACGGTAGACTCAGGCCGGTGAAGCAGGCGTCCTGTGGAACTCGAAATAGAAGAGGCGCGACCGTTTGGATCGCGCCTCGGAGGATTCAGTTTCAGCTGCGTTTCCGCTGCGTGACTTAGTTTTTCTTAAACCCGTTGGGGTGCTCGGAGTGCCATTTCCAAGCCGTGGCTACGATCGGCTCGATGGTCGTGTACTTGGGTTCCCAGCCGAGCTCGGTCTTGGCCTTGGTCGAGTCGGCGTAGAGCGCGGGCGGATCGCCGGCGCGTCGCGGCGCTGTCACGTAGGGGACCTTCTTGCCGGTGACCTTTTCAACAGCATGGATCACTTCCAGCACCGAGGTGGGCGTTCCCGTACCGAGGTTGTAAAACAGCGCGGTACCGGGAGTTTGGAGTTTATCGAAAACCGCGATGTGCGCGCGGCTCAGGTCGTCCACATGCACGTAGTCGCGCAAGCAGGTGCCGTCCGGCGTGGGATAATCGGTACCAAAAACCTGCACGTTCTCGCGTTTGCCCATGGCGACATCGATCACCAACGGGATCAGGTGCGTCTCGGGGTTGTGCTGCTCGCCGATCCAGCCGTCCTCGGCCGCGCCGGCGGCGTTGAAATAACGGAATGCCGCAAAGCTCAGCCCATAGGCCGAGGCGAAGGATTTGAGCGCAATTTCAACGTCGAGCTTGGTCTGTCCGTAAGGGTTGATCGGGGCCTGGGGCATCGTCTCAACCAGAGGCATTTTGTCGGGAATTCCGTAGGTCGCGCAGGTGGAAGAGAAGACGAACTTCTTAACGCCCGAACCGATCATGCAGCGCAACAGGTGCAGCGTGGCGGCGACGTTGTTAAAATAGTATTTGAGCGGATCGGTGACGCTCTCGCCCACGTAGGCGTAGGCGGCGAAATGCATCACGATGTCGATTTTCTCCTTACGCAGGACTTTGCCCACTTCGCTCTCGTTGCCGAGATTCACTGAGTAAAAGGGCACCTCGGAATCCACGGCGGCACGGTGGCCGAAGACGAGATTGTCCAGCACCACAGGGCGGTGCCCAGCTGCAATCAGTTGACGAACACAATGACTACCGATGTAGCCTGCACCTCCGACGACAAGTACGTTCATATTTGGAGCCTAGGCTTGTATTAGCTTAAAGGACGGGTTGGCTAGCGGTTTTTCCTCCATGTCGCTTAAAACCCCTCGCATCGTCATCACGGGAGTTGGTCTGACCGCACCCAATGGCAACACGTTGACCGAATTCCGCCAAAACCTGCTGGCTGGGGTGGGCGGCATCGAAAAGAAAGAAATTCGCTACATGGGCGAATTGCTCGCCGGCGTCTGCCACTACGACGCCCTCAAATACCAAACCAAAAAAGAGCTGCGTGTGGGCACCCGCGCCGGCTCGATTTCGATTTATTGCGCCCGCGAGGCGGTGGCGAACAGCGGGCTCGATTTCGCCCAATTCCCCAAGGACCGCGTAGGGGTTTACGTCGGCACGACCGAGCACGGTAACGTCGAAACAGAGAACGAAATCTACGCGATTTCGAAGTTCAACTACGACACCAAGTACTGGTCGCATTACCACAACCCGCGCACCGTCTCCAACAACCCGGCCGGCGAAATCTCGCTGAACCTCGGCATCACCGGGCCAGCTTACACGATCGGCGCCGCCTGTGCTGCGGGTAACATGGGCCTGATCCACGCCACCCAGATGCTGCGCTTGGGCGAAGTCGACTTGGCAATCTGCGGCGGCGTGAGTGAATCGATCCACACCTTTGGTATCTACGCCGGCTTCAAATCCCAAAACGCCCTCGCCTCCCACCCCGATCCGCTCAAGGCGTCGCGCCCCTTTGACCGCGATCGCAACGGCATCGTTATCTCCGAGGGCGGTGCGTTGTACACGCTGGAGCGGCTCGACGACGCGCTCGCCCGCGGGGCCAAAATCTACGGCGAAATCGGCGGCTACTGCGTGAACTCCGACGCCAGCGATTACGTGCTGCCCAATCCCGGCCGCCAAGCCGAGTGCGTCCGCAAGGCCCTCAAGTCCGCCGGCATGGCCCCGCAGGAGATCCATATCGTCAATACCCACGCCACCGCCACGCCGCTGGGCGATATCCAAGAGTGCGAGGCGATCCGCGCAGTATTCGGCGAGAACTGCCCCGATACCTACGTCAACAACACCAAGGGCTACATCGGCCACTGCATGGGCGCGGCCGGTGCGCTGGAGTTGGCGGGCAACCTGCCGTCCTTCGATGATCTCGTGGTGCACCCCACAATCAACGTCGACAACCTTGACCCCCATTGCGCCCTGCCCGGACTGGTGCTCAACCACCCGAAGAAGGTCGGCAAAGTCGATGCCATCCTCAATAACTCCTTCGGCATGCTGGGGATAAATTCCACGTTGATTGTGAAGCGATTTGTGCCCTAACTGCGCCCTCTACATCCTCAAAATGACCAAAGACGAAACCAAACAAGTGGTCCTCGAAATCATCGCCGACATCGCGCCGGACGAAGACATTTCCAATCTCAAGTCCGACGTTCGCCTCCGCGACCAGATGCAATTGGATTCGATGGACTTCCTCGACATCGTGATGGAGCTGCGCAAGCGCCACAATATCGAGGTCCCCGAGGCCGACTACATCCAGCTGGCTTCGCTCGACAGCTGCGCTGATTACCTCACGCCAAAGTTCACCGCTCTCGGCAAGTAAGCCCGCTTCTTAGCATTCACTTAGGGCCTGACCTCGGTCAGGCCTTTTTTATTTAGCGTTGCATGAAACACAAGTAGCGCAGACTTCCAGTCTGCTCCGAGGG
>JBIIMH010000372.1:0-2950 GCA_044338095.1 Rariglobus sp.
CGCAGACTTCCAGTCTGCTCCGAACGGGGAGGCAGAGTGGAAGTCTGCGCTACGTCGGGCCACTTGTGGCGATGGTAGCACTAACGGCCGCCCGTCCGGCTTGGCCGTCCAGGCCGTGCTCATGCGCTGGCTTCCGCCTGTGCGCCTGAGGTCAATGCGCGCCGGGGTGAACCGCCGCAGCCCGACCCACGGCTCGCGTCCGGCATCCAAAACGGGAACAGCTACGGCCTCGGCGTTGGTTTCCATGCTCCGCTTAGAGGCAGGAATCGTGCCCGACTTTGTGGGTTGCCCCGAATTGATGAAACGTGCGTATGCCGCCCAGCTAAACGCTTCGGGCGGGCGCTTTTTCGCTCAGGCCGGTTCGGCGAAGTGCTTTCGGGCCAGGACCGAGGCGACGATGCCGGGCAGAGCCAGCACCAGAGCGAACAGGAAGTAATGCGCGTAGCCCAGCTGTTCGGCCAACTGCCCGGCCCATAGTCCGGGCAGGTAATTGGCGAGCAGTGCAAAGGTCGACAGCGCCGCGTAACGCACCGCCCCGCCCGGTCCTGCGGCCACCTTCATCATCGCTAAAATCAGCGCGCAGAAGCCGGCACCGTAGGCCAGGTATTCGATAAAAAACACGGCGCCAATCAGCGGAGTGGAGTGCGAACCGTTGGCGGCCAGCCAGGCGACTGCGACCAGCGGCAGGTGCATGGCAATGCCCAGGGGCACGAGCGCCCGGGCCAGGCCCAAGCGCGCCACCACCATCGACCCCAGAAAGCCGCCGAGCGCCAGCCCGAGCACCGCCGTGGCGATGCGCATCACGGCGTACGTTTCATTGCTCAGCGCCAACCCGCCGTGGTTCACGTCGACCGCGAAAACCGGGAGGATTTTGGCCATGTGGATCTCGCTGGCCCGGTAAAAAAAGATCAGCCCGAGCACGGCGGGCAGGCGTACATCGGCAAAGAGTTGAACGAGTCCGGAGGCCATTTCGCGGTAGCGTTCCTTGACCGTGCGAATATCGGTGGGCGGTGGTGGTTCGCGGCGCAGGCCGACCCAGTTGGCGGCGAAGGCGATTAACCCGCACAGCGCGGCGGCACCGAGAGCGCCCGCCCAGGCCGTCACCGAGCGCGCGCCGTTGTCCATCATGCGACCGGCCAGCCAGATGAGTCCGGGGCCGGCCAGCACCATGCCGAGCTTGGAGGCGAAATTGAGCAACCCGGACTGGGTTGCGCGGGTGCGGTCATCGAGCGAGGTGACGAAGTAGCCATCGAGGGCAAAGTCGTGCGCGGCGGCTACAAACGAGAGCAAGACAAGCGCGGTGATGATCAGCGGCGCCGAGGGGGTTTGGGCGCACACGAGGCCGGCAATGGCGGCCAGCAGCAGCGTCACCGTGAGTTCGGCCGAGAGGATAAACTGGCGCGGGCGAAACGCGGCCACCACGGGCGCGAGCAGGATTTTAAACCCAAAGATGAGCCCGAGCAGGGCGACCGAACGGGTAATCATCGCATCGCCGTAGCCGATGTTTTTGAGGGCAACCGGCAGGGCTTCGTCGCGCACGGCGGCCGGAATGGATTGGAATAAATAGCCGCCAATGACCCACAGCCAGACTTGGCGCGAAGGAGCGGTGGTGGGGTTGTCCTTCATGCTAAACGGGTGGGGGACGGTAGGCTGCGCATGCGGGGCAACCAACGCCGCGCCCCCGAACGCGTCAAGGCGTGAACCGGAGGGGCGGGTTTTCCGCGAGTGGGTGGGGCGTGGGGGGCGAGTCGGCAGTAACGGGTCGAAAAGTAGCGCAGACTTCCCTGTCTGCTCTGAGTTGCCGAGAGGGGGGGTTATCAAAGCAGACTGGAAGTCTGCGCTACTTCATGCGGGCTAAAGCACCGCGCTACTTTCGATCCGATATTTCTGATGTCACCACCGCCTACAGCACTTGCAGGGTTTTCCGGTAAAAGGCCACAACCTCGTCGGGGTCGTCGGTGAAGAGCATGTAGTCGAGCATCCACGCCGGCGTGCGTTTGGATTTCACCATCTCGGTGAGCTGGCGGCGCAAATCCGTCCAGTAGGCGGAATTGTAAAACACGTAGGGCGTGCGCGGGCGGATGCCCAACTTGAGGTTACACAGCTCGATGCCGACCTCCTCCAGGGTTCCCACGCCGCCGACATTGAAAACGCAAAAGTCGGCCACTTCGAACCACTTTTGACGGTAATGGCGGGCGGTTTCCTGAAACGTGTTAAAGAAGTCCACGCCGAGCTCGGGCGGTTGAGCCTCCAGTTCGAGAAAACACGCGCCGGTGAGCGCTCCCTTGGCCCGCGCTTGGTCGGTGGCCAGGCGCATGACGCCACCACCACCACCGGTGAGGATGCCGACGTTGGGGCCAATAAAACCCGTGAGTTTGTCAATCAGGCCGGAGATACGATCGGTGTCGCCTTGTTCCAGGCCAACGGCGGAACCGTAGAACGCGAGAATGGTGGACTCTTGGAACACGCGCCCGAGCTCCTCGCGGACAAAGAAGCCGTGGTGCTTTTTGTAGATGTGGCGATACAGGTCGCCCATCGCGGTGTTGAACCAATACACGTCGATGCCGAGGTCGTTGTAGGTCTGGAGGCGGCCGTGGGCGTTGTTGGATAAAAAGAAGCCGTGGGTGCGCGAGGGCTGGCGGAAGATGATGCGGCGCAGCTTGAGCTCGGGCAGGTGCGTCAACAGCTCGATGTTTTCGAGCAGGTTGGGGAAGTAGTCGATGAGCAGGGTATCGGTGTCTGCGGGGGCGGCGGCGAGGGCGTCTACCATGGTGCGGTAGCCGCAGGTGGTGAGCGTATCGGGTTTGGGCGCGGAGCCGCCGGCGGTGCGCAGGAACAGGCTGAAGTTCTCCATGGTCGCACTCTGGCCTCGCACGGAGATGCGGGTGCGGGGCTTGGCGGCGGGCGCGGTTTGGGGCGGCAGCGTGTCGATCGTTGCAAACACCTCGGT
>JBIIMH010000373.1:0-2946 GCA_044338095.1 Rariglobus sp.
AAAGTTAAACCCATCGGTATAACTCAAAAGACCGTTGGCGCATAACCGCTCGAAATACGGCCCCGGCGGAAGCGCCGGCGCGGCCATAACCACGAGCGGAGCTCGTAGTTTGGAGCTATTAGCTCTGAGCTGAGAGCTATTAGCTAAAAGCTGCGAGCTAAGAACCTCGGCCGTACCGAGCCCCCGCTTGCGCGCCAACCAGCTTGAGCTCCCAACTCCCCGCTCCAAGCTCTCAGCTCCCTCATGCAGACCCAGGTACATTGCCTTTAAAAACGCGGCGTAGGTTTCAGGGTTATCGGGACCGAAATCGATATCCGGCTCGTTATCGATTTCCCAGCCATCGACGAGGTCGCCGTAGGTGGTGCCCAGCCAGCGCCCGCGCTCAAAAGCTTCGCGTAAATCCAAGGGCAACCGGTGCCCCCCACCCGCACGCGCGCCGCCCGCCCACGACGACCGATCCCAGCGCAGCATCACCATCGTTTTGACACCGCGCGCACGCAACGCCCGCAACCCCGCCCGCTCACCCTCGACCGTGCGGTCAGCGTCGGCTTTCACCGCTTGGGCGTCCACCACCCCACGCACCCGCATCCACGTCCCTGACTGCCCCGTTACGCCCGACTGGGCCAGTTCAGTGGCATAAACTGCCGGAGGCGTGACCACGTCGAACCCATAACCCGCCGCCGCTGCCTCCACGCCCCACCCCAAGGCCAAAACCAGGATCAATATATACATGATGAATAAAATAAATAAGTCCCCGCCGTTTTTGTTCGGCTTGCCCCTAACCCAATGATCACGAAAAAAAATGACAAAAAATTTGAGCCCACCCTGAGCCCACGCTCAAACCCACGAGTAGCCAGTAGCCCAGCAATGGCCGGATGGAGCTCAGAAGGAGTGCGGTGCTTTAGCCCGCAGCATTACAACGCATTAGCCCCTGCAAACGCCGCTGCCGGCTAAAGCACCGCACTCCTTTCGATCCTACTCTTTCTGATTTGACGGCCGACTAATACGCCGCCGACGGTGGCCTCACGACCTGAATTGCCGTGCGCACGACGATGTGTAAATCCATGCCCAGCGACCACTCGCTCACATACACCAAGTCCCAGTGAACCCGCCGATGCAGTTTTTCCGGCTCGGTGATCTCCCCCCGGTAACCGTTAACTTGGGCCAAACCCGTAATACCCGGCTTAACCAATGCGCGCACCCGGTACGCATTGCTAATCAAACTAAACTCCGTGTCATGCTGCGGCAGGTGTGGCCTGGGCCCCACCACACTCATCTCACCAAACAGCACGTTCACAAACTGCGGGAATTCATCCAAACTGCTTTTACGCAAAAATCGCCCCAGCGGATAAATCCGGTCATCGTTGGCCGTGGCCTGCTGGTTTATATTCCTATTCGACACATACATTGAACGGAATTTGAGCATATTAAACTCCGTGCGGTTTTTCCCCCCGCGCGGCCGCACAAAAAACAACGGCCCCGGTGCCTGAATGCACTGCACCGCCCAAACGAACAAACACAACGGGGGCAGCACCAGCAGCACCACCGGCAACGATATCGCAATATCCATCAAGCGCTTCGTCGCCCGGTTGATCGGATCTTCCAGTGGCTCCTCTTTGAGCGACAAAAAATCACGCCCGCCTTCTTTAATAGGTATCAGCGGCCTCGCGAAGCGAGACTGTAAGTCATTGTGAATCAAAAACCGACACCCCTCCGCCTCACAGTCCTCAATAATCCGCTCCAACGCTTCCGTATCCGCCATCCACTTCAATAAGACCACCTGACGAACTTTAGCGCTGCGGATCACTTCGCGTAATTGCGCCACCTTCCCCAAATAGGGCGCAATAGCGGTGTCAGCGCGGGTTGGGGGTTCATCGGACACTAACCCAACCGACCGAATTCCCAAATGGCCGCGATTACTAATCCAATCATCCAGGTCAAACAAGTCACGCGCACTGCCAATAAACAACGTGGGCATTTGAGAAGTCCTACCGAACAGCCAATTAGCTAATGTAGAAGGAAATACCCGATGAAGCTGCACCAGATAGATGCCGAGAAACAGCAGGTACGAACCAAAAAACAGGCGGCTATTGGTATGGTCCTTAAGCACAAACATCAAACCAAAGAGACAGCCCGAGACGTGGAATATCTGGCGCAGAGCCAAATTGGCTCCTGCAAACCACCCCATCAGATACAGGCTATAACCACGTTTACGAAGCCCGCCCACGCTGATTAACATCCCCACGAATACCGCCGTACAGTAGGGGATCAAATTTTCCGGAGGTGAAAGGTGGATCCACGGAAGATATTCAACTAACCCAGTATAAACCAACAAAAAGAAAACCGCGATCAATGCCACAATCACTGCATAAGCATTGACCAAACCCTGTTGTCGATTTGCGATCATGTTCTTTCTTTAGAGGCGGACCACCCAACCACCAAATTCCCGCGCATGAAAGAAAAAAATCACTTTTTCTCTAGGTCCAGTTGAAGCCCACAGGCCAACCCGCGTTGGCGGATTTATTACAGTCCTAAAAGTAGCGCAGACTTCCAGTCTGCTGAAGGTTATGTGTAGAATAGGCTGACCTTCAAGCCTTGGCCAGGGACGGCCAGCACTACAGCTTCCGATCCTGTGTAGCGTTCGCCGTACCCGGCCAATTTAGCCACAAAAAGCACAAGGATGCCAAAAATGATTTTAGCGGTCATTATACCAATACGATTTAGACGCAAAAAGCGCAGAAGCCGCATAACCCGAATTACTGCATTTTACCCACGAAACACACGAATTAAGCGAAAGGAGGATCAATCTTATTTAACCGCGAATGTACGCTAATGGGCGCTAATATAGGATCCGAATCTGACTACCCGCTACTCACTACCCGCTACTCGCTACTGATTTTTCCCCACGGAACACACGGACTACACGGAAGAATAAAAACTTTAAAA
>JBIIMH010000025.1:0-10777 GCA_044338095.1 Rariglobus sp.
CCTGCTCAACCGGTTCGCCCTCGAGGATGAGGTTAACAAAAGGCTTGGCCGAGCCATCCATGATCGGGGGTTCGGATGAATCGATTTCAACGAGTACATTATCCACGCCGCAACCGCTCAGAGCGCTCAGCACGTGCTCGACAAGATGGATTTTGGTGTGCCCATCCTGAACGGTGGTGTTGCGCACGAGATCGCCGATGAGATCGATACGGGGTTTAATCTCAGGCTGACCACTGAGGTCCATACGCTTAAACACGATGCCATGGCCCACTGGGGCGGGCTTCAGGGTCAGGGTGACAGGGTTGCCCGTGTGCAGTCCATTGCCTTGGACGGACACGGCGCGCGCGAGCGTGCGTTGTTTCATAAAGATTTAATCAGACACCCTGCCAAACACGGGGCGGCTAGTGCAAGCGCCGAGTCAATCCAGGCTAAGACCGGTTTTCGCACACTTGACACCCCTGCGCACGCAGCGTTACCACCTAACGTTTCTACAACTCAAAACCGCCCACCTCGTCATGCCCGCAGCCAACGACATTCGCAAAGGACAAGTTATCAAGTTCAACGGTGAACCCCATCTAGTGATGGAAACGATGCACCGTACGCCGGGCAACCTACGCGCCTTCGTGCAGGTCAAAATGCGCAATTTGCGCTACGGCAAGGCGCTCGACCAGCGCTTCGCCTCCACAGACACCATCGAAGTGTTGCCCACCGAGAAGAAGACCCTCGAATTCAGCTACGTCGACCGCGGCACCTATGCGTTCATGGATCCGGAGTCCTTCGAAACGATCGAACTGCCCGAGACCCTCATCGGCGATTCCAAGAACTATCTCACCGCCAATGGAAAAGTTGACGTGCTGTTCGTCGACGAGAAGCCCCTCACCATCGAACTGCCTTCCTCGGTTAACCTGAAAGTCACCGAGAGCTCCGACGGCATCAAGGGCGACACCGCCTCCAACGTGCAAAAGCCTGCCACCCTAGAAACCGGTCTGGTGGTCAACGTGCCGCTGTTCATCAAGGAGGGCGAAATCATCCGCATCAGCACCGCCGACGGCACCTACATGGGCCGCGCCTGATTTCAGCAGACCCACGCAAAATCAAAAGCCGCGATTTCAAAATCGCGGTTTTTTTGTGCCCGGCTACCAAAGCGAGTTCCGCCACTCATACTGATCTGAACGAGTAAGCACAAAAGGAGCAGACTGGAAGTCTGCGCTACTTTAAGCAACCGCTACGGGGCAAGCGCACCTGAACGGAGCGGCCCTCGCACCTGCCTGGACTCAGGGATACTCCTTCATCTTGAAGGTGATCGTGTAGTCGCTGGTTTTGAGATTGGCGGGCGGCGGCGGCAACGTAATGCGGCGGAACGCGGCTAGCACCGACCTGTCGTAGTCGCTGTTACGCGACGACCCTACAATCGTTACATCCACCACTGAGCCACTCGATGTGAGGCGAAACTTAACCGTAGCCTGCAACAAATCACTCAACCCGTCAGGCTTTTGATGCGCGGCCTTGAGGCGCTGAATTAGCAGCGAGATATAAGCCTCCGAGAGTTCGATGTCTTCACGCGTGAGCGCCTTGCCGCCCGCGCCACCGATTTTATTCGCGGTCGAACCACCAACAACACCCTTGGCAATGCCCTCAGCGTCGATCCGCTTGGTCGCACCGGTGCCCCCACTCGACTTGGCCGAGGTCTGCGAAGG
This sequence comes from Rariglobus sp., assembly GCA_044338095.1. Lineage (GTDB taxonomy): Bacteria > Verrucomicrobiota > Verrucomicrobiia > Opitutales > Opitutaceae > Rariglobus. The sequence continues at coordinate 1,698 of JBIIMH010000025.1, forward strand.
TGATGACTTGCCTTTGTTTTGACGATCAAAGTCCTCCTTGGTCATCCGCTTGGCGTTTAGCGCGGCCTCCTTGGCGGCGCGATCATCGGCAGCTTTTTGGTCCGCCTTGATTTTTTTCTCGATGTTGGCGGCGCGCTTGTCGGCGATGCGGTCCACCATTTTGGCCATATTAACCGGTTTATATTCCTTGGGTGCGGGCGCGGCTTTAGGCGGGGTCTTGACCGGCGGGGCCACGGGCGCGGGTTTAACCGGTGGAGCTGGTTCCACCGGGGAGGGTTCCGGCTCGGGCGGAGCGGCTTCGACCGGAGAGGGCGTAGGGGTGGGCGGCTCAGGAATCTCAATCTTGATACCACCTCCGGGTGTGCCCAGCGCCGGTGCCTCGGTGGCAGCGAAATTATCGCCCTCGCCCATCACCAATTCAAAAATCTTCGGCGTATCATCATCTGACTTATTATGCTTCGAGTAAGCAAACCACAGCACCACGCCCATCATTAACGCATGCAGCGTGAGCGAGGCGAAAAACGCTGGGGTGCGGGGATGCGACGACATGATCTCGGTGAAAGCGACGCGCGCTCAGGCGCGGCGCGGTGGGCTTAGTCCGGGGCCTGAGTGTCGAAGGAAATTTTCGACAGATTGTTCTTCTTCAACTCATCCATGAGCGTGACGACCTGCTGCCATTGCAGCGTAAGATCTGCGCGGATACGGATAACAGGGGGCTTCTTCTCGCCGCCAAGCTGGCGCAGGCGCGCTTGCAGCTCGGAGAGGGTCATAGGGGTGCCACTGAAAAAGTACGCGCCCTGGCGGTCGATGGAGATCTGTTGAAACGTGATGTCGGGGTCCGGCTTGGACTGTTCGCTCTTGGACTCCGAGGGCAGGTTGATGGGAATGGTCTGCTCGGCGGTGATGAGCGGAGTGGCGATCATAAAAATGATCAGCAGCACGAAGGCGAGGTCGAGGAGGTTGGTGACGTTCAACTCCGCGACGGCGTGCATCTGGCGACGCTGGCGAAAGGTACGGGCCATAGTCGGTTATTTCTTCGACTCGAGTTCGAGCCGGTCAGCCAGCGAGCTGGCGTAGTTTTCGATCTCCATGGAAAGCTGCTTCACTTTTCCGAGAAGGAAGTTGTAGCCGAAATTCGACGGGATTGCGACCACCAGGCCGGCGATGGTTGTAAGCAGCGCTGCGGAAACACCGGGAGCCAGTGTTCGAATACTGGCCGCCTGCTGGTCGGCCACTGCGCTAAACGCCTCCATCACGCCCCACACCGTGCCGAGCAAACCAATGAACGGCGCGCCTGAAACGATGGTGGCCAAAAAGATCATGCTCGTCTCGTAGCGCAGCACCTGGCGAGCGATGGCTCGCTGAATGGCGTTTTCAGCGTGTTCGAGTCGTGCCCGGCTGTTGTCTTCGCCTTTTTCTTTGAGGATCGAGGCGGCGCGCCAATACGCCTCGACCGCATCGGCGAACAGATCGGCGTAGGGAATGGCTCTCTTGTTACGCAGCGACTCCGGCAGGTCGAGCAACGTGCGCTCGTCGCGTAGGCGCTGCTCAAAGGCGATGTTCAGGTCGCGCAGGCGCTTAAGTTCATTATATTTCCCAAACATCACCGTCCATGCAACCAAACTGAATATACCGAGTCCAACGGTGAGTATCTGCCCGAAAACATCGGTGTCACTGAAGATGCGTAGCAGGTTGGCGGAAGCGAAAAAGAGAGTCATCGAAAGGCGCGTAAAATTAAAGTCTTAGCTTTGTCTGCTTTGACGCACGCCTTCAATGGAAATCAACGCCGAGTGCACAGGTTCTTAGGTCTTTGCCCAATAACCCCACTTCGTGATTGTCTTCCTTCTTGGCTTGGGCGAAACCTGCCAGCGCTTTAATCCTGCAACCTCCTTATTGATGGCCAACTCGTTCCCCTCCTCGGGCGGCAACCGCCCCGGTTACTTTCAGCGTCGTAACAACGACCCTTTTGCACACATCCGCCGTAATTCGCGGATCAAAGAGCCCGAAATTCGCGTCATCAGTCCCGAAGGCAAACAGCTCGGCATTATGCAGACTGAGCGAGCCCTGGCCTTGGCGCAGCAGTTCAATCTCGACCTCGTCGAGATGGCTGCGACAGCCAAGCCACCCGTGTGCCGCATCATGGATTTCGGAAAATACATTTACGAAGAGCAAAAGAAGGCGAGCCACGCCAAGACAACCGCAACCAAGCTCAAGGAAATCGAGTTCACGCCACGCATTGCAGGCGGCGATTTCCTCACCAAAATCCGCCATGCCGAGGAATTCCTCGATCACGGTAACAAGGTGAAGCTCCGCCTGAAATTCCGCGGCCGCGAAATGGCACACACCGAGATTGGCTTTGGCGTAATGATGAAGGCACTCGCCGAACTCGAAGGCATGGGCCACCCCGATTCCACCCCGCGCCTGATGGGCAAGCAGATCAACGTCATGTTGACTCCCCTGCCCGCCAATAAGCGCAAGCGGAAATACACCCTCGATACCGACGAACAAGCCATCGACGACACCGGCTCCGACCACGGGCACGAAGAGTCCAACGACGACGAGGTTCCGGCTAAGGCCTGAGCCATTAGCCAAGCATGGTTTGGTTACGGAATACTTCCTTCATGGGCGCGGCTTTTGCCGCGCTCATTTTGTTGATGGGCTCATCCGCTCGGGCTGGCAACACGGCTAACAATGTGGCGACCCGAGGCAGCGGAAACACCATCCAAGTTTCAGGTGCCAGCTATCTTGATGCTCGTGTTTTTTTCGCCCGGTTCGGCTTAAAAGCGACTTGGATTGAGCGTGGCAAATCGATGCGCCTGCAATCCAGCGTGGCCCGGTTCGAGATCGAGAACGACAAACGCGACGCCAAAATCAACGGTCTGCGCGTGCTCATGGGTGAACCGGCGGTAGAACGTAACGGCACCATTTACATCAGCCGCATCGACGCCGAAAAGCTCTTCCTTCCGCTGCTCAGTCCTTCCTCGGTGGCCAGCCCTGCCCCGCCGGCGCTGCGCGTAATCGCGATTGATGCCGGCCATGGCGGCCAGGACACCGGCACCCAAAACAAGACCCATAAACTGAATGAGAAAACTTATACTCTCGACGTAGCCATGCGGCTACGCGCCCTCCTTGTAAAACAAGGATACAAGGTGGTTATGACGCGCACCGACGACCGCTTTGTTGAGCTGCCCCGCCGGGCCGAGATCGCCAACAAAGCGGGTGCAGACCTTTTCATCAGCATTCATTTTAACGCGGTTGCCGGCTCACCCAATGTTCGTGGCTCGGAAACGTATGTGATGACCCCGCAATACCAGCGTTCAACCGGAAGCCCGAAACGCCAAGCCAGCGACAACGTAAAAAACCCAGGCAACCACAACGATCCGTGGAATTCCCTTCTAGGTTATCACATGCACAACCAGGTCATCGACGCGCTTCGCGGGGAAGATCGGGGATTTAAGCGCGCACGCTTCGCCGTGCTACGAATGGTCAACAGCCCTGCAGTGCTCATCGAAGCAGGATATTTGTCCAACAACGACGAAGCCCGCCGGATCGCCGCTCCCGCCTACCGCGCCGCTTTGGCCGAGGCTTTGGCTCAAGGCGTGCGCGCCTACGGCTTGGCTATCACGACCACAAAAACACGGTGAGCACTCACCCGTCTGACATGGCGAGTGGCTGAACGCAATGCATTCACAGCCCTTCAACCCAAGGGGCACGCCGCGCCCCTGGCAGTGCCGGAATCCCTACCACAGTTCTCGCCCCTCACCTCGCAATCTCAACCGAGGTCACGCGCCAAGAGGCGGAAAGCTGCGAGGGATTGGCCCGGTTACTGGCTAAGGAAAACTGCTCAAGCCCGAGGTACGGAGAGCGCTGAGCCAGCAATTGATAAAATGCAATCAGCGCAGCCATGTCGGCGTTGCGTGCTGAAAACTGCACCGAGTGCACCGCGAACTGATTGGAGCGCACGGTGCGACTGTCGGATACGTCGTAGTTGGAAAGCCCTGCCGAACGCGCCAAAGTATTTAATTCCCCCTGTAATCGTACACCATCGAAACTCCTCGACGGGTCGAGATGTTCGACGGCCAGCGTCGACTCCTTCTCGATGCGCTCCCGTTGTAACAGCCAGCGCTCCTGCACATCCAAGTCCGTTGAGGTAACCCGAATCGAGCGCACCTGAGCAGCCAAGCGCTCACCCACACCGGACAGCCAAATAGCCGCACCAAGTAGGGTAAAGGCCAGCAGCAGTATTTTTTCGCGCAGGAGCCGACTAAGGAAATAAGCTTTCATGATGTGGCCTCCGGAACCGTTGGCACCGGTACGGGATCCGGTGCGGTTTCTTTAAATGCCTCAGGTCGAAAGGTCACCACCAGCTTGAAGGTCGAAACCCCGTCGCGACTGCGCGGGTCAATCACCTCGGCCTTTTGGCAAACGGAAAGCTTATTAAGCGCGGAGCGAAACACGTCGATATCACCCGAAGCGTTCGTCTGCGCTTCAACCTCCAGCTTATAAAGCCCGCTGCTCACCGTGCGCATGAATTGAATGGTGTCGGGACGAACGGTATTAACGAGGGCGAGCATCTCAAATGGCAGCAGACGCTTATTGGAAAGCTCCTCGATGCGCGTCGCCAGAGCCTGCGAGGTCATGATGGCCTCCACCACGGGCTTCTGCCGTGCCTCCAGCGCCAAACGGCGGCTTTGCCAGAAAGAGGTGCCCACAAGCACCAGTTCGAGGAACATAGACAACGCGATAGCCGCCGCGCACCCCAAGAACGTGCGCCACATGATCACATCACGGCCGTGGGCACGGCGCCTGGACTCCAGTTCGCCCTTGTCGCGCACGTCAAGCGGAGCGACCTCGTTGGAGCCAAAACGCGATTCATGCGCTCCCGTGCGGAAAACGAACTGCCCTTGAACTGACGCCGTGTCGAACACCGGCTCTGCATCCAGCTTCAATACGAGCAGTTTCTCGGGAAACGCCTCCAGGAGGGCCGCACCTGCCTCATCACGATCGGCCTCGGTCGCCTCGACGGGCAACGGCTCGACGCGCACCTGCGACGGCACCCCGCTCGCATCGGCAAAATAAAGTCCCGTCACACTGCTCGCACCCGGCACTAACACCGCAGTGGCGGGCAATGGAGCCGGAATGCCATTAAGAACCGTAACAAAATTCGGCAAAACCACCTCGGCATCAGCCCACGTCGCCACCTCGTCGGCGGTGAAACGCTTCCGGTAAGCGGCATAAATCAACACGCTCTTCGCGCCCGCATTCCAGTAATGGCCGTAGTAAAGTTGTGCCACCGGAAAGGGCGCAAGGGCCTCGATGGCCAACTCCGCTTGGGCCGCCACGTCGGCTGCGCTTGTGCCGTCGGCCACGGGCACTGATCGGACGAAAAACAGCGCGTCAGCCACCCGCACAATGTGTCGAGGCGGTGCGGCGGGTAAAAAGCGTTTAAACGAAGTGAGGCTCATGCAGTCGGTTCAGCGGTGGGAGCAGGGGGCGAAACTCCACTATCGTTTTCACGGATTTCGAGAAACGTAAACGGGTATTTGAGATCGGTGGGCTGGCCGGAGGTTTTATCGGCCGTGGGCGCACGCTTAGACTCGGACTTCTGGGCGGCTTTTTGGGAACTGGCTGCGGCAGGACTCGCATCGGTCGCTGCGCTGCTGGCCGTGCTGGCGGGGACGACCTTGGCGCCGCCCTCCGGTGAGACTACCGCCATCAAGCGGAAAGACGACAAGCCTTGCCGAACCGTCACGGTAATACGCAGAGCATTCACTTTGTACCCGTAGCCCAGCTTCTCCAGTTGCCCGCCCGCGACTGCGGCAACACTGCGACCACTTTTGAAAAACCCTGGGCCCTGGCTTTGGTACAAGCCTGCTCCGGACAGGAATTCGGACACCCGTTGCTGCTGCTGAGCGTCGATCGTTTCCTGGGCTAGCAAGGGCTCTAGTCGATTGCCGTTTAGGTTGGGTGAATCGAAATCATAAAGCGAAAACGTGTCCGTGAATCGTTGATACAGCGCAGTGGGTAAACCGGTGATCTCATCGAAAAAAACATGGCGCACGCCCTCAATCGCGGCCAACTCGGCAAACGAGCGCAGCGACCGTCCCGGAGGCGCGAAGGGCAGCGCCGTATTTTCGTAATCCTGCAAGGTCGGTGCGCCAATCGCGCTAGCCGTGTGATCCTTTTTGATCCAGCCCAGCAGTGAGTCCGTGAGGCGTTCGGCGTCGATTTGGGGCACCTGCCAGGACTTGAACAATGCGATGAGCATCTCCGCCTTGACAGAAGGAAGTGGCAACTTGGCGCTCTCGTCCTCCAGTGAAACCTCCACCGTGCGGCCCTCGGCAGGCGTGTAACCGGCAAAGCCGAGCGGATCGCCCCAGCCTTCCGCCGGACCGTGAAGCCCGTCGCCGACCACGCGGAAGTCCTCCAGCACGGCGAGGGTCGTCTCGAGAGCGGAGTAGGCTTCCAGCCTCAAGCGAGCCGCATCGGCCTCGCGAATATCCACCAGCAGGTCCGTACCGGCTTTTTCGATGAACAACAACAGGGCCGAGGTGGCGAACACCAGCGTGACGAGCACGATGAGCAACACTGACCCGCGTCGACGAAGGATTGGAAATCGAGAGGCGCGAAGCATGTTAAAAGGCTGGGATTCCCTGGGTTCCTGCGGGCAAGACAATCAACACCTCCTGCGAACGAGTGTGATAAGTGAACTTAAGGCGCAGCCGCTGCGGGGCGTCGTACCCCCCTTGGGAGTTACGTCGGGGAGTGGTTTCGTTTTTCCAATTCTTAAAATCCGCGTCGTAATAATCGTACCCTAGGCCCGTGACCAAAGGCGACACCACGGTCTCGCGTGGGGGCTGTTCATCAAAACCCTTTTCAACCCGTGAATGCCAAAGAAACAAAAGGCCTGCACCCTCGCGCACCGATAGCGAACACACCACTTCAGGCAAAGGTTGACCCGGCCAGACAAATAGGCGGCTGCCTTCAAAGAGTTCAAATGTGAGCAACGTCTCGGTCATGCCCGCCTGGGTGCGAATCTCCGTCATGGTAAACGGGGTGGAATCGGCGGAGGCGGCCGGAGGTCGAGCCGCAGCGCGCAACTCATGCTGCAAAAATCGAGTGACCGCCCGAATATGCTGATCGAAGAGACGTAGGTCGGTGTTCCGCCCCCATAACTCACCCATCGAAAAGATAAACGTATTGAGTCCCACCATGAGCAAGCCGGTCAAGGCGAGCGCAAGTAATGTCTCCAACAGAGTGAATCCACGGCGCTTCATTTGTTCACACTCTCCTGCAGCTTGAGGATTCGATCGCGCGAGGCGGCTCGCAGCTTAGCTCGGTCGGTCGCCACCGACCAGGTCGGCCGTAGCAGCCGGAAAACCTCTCGGACTTTCTGGGCGGTGGCTGTGTCCTGGCCGGCGATTTCACAGTCGAAAGTGACAGCGAAGAGATCGGCCTGTGAAGTGGGCTCGATGGTTGCAGTCCAGTGGACGGCCCGCCCGTCCCCCGCCGCAAAATCGCCCCCCCGACGAGCCAATTCCACATCGGCCTGGGCGAGCAACTGTGCCCGCGCAAACTGAACCTCTGGATCGCTCACCGTGGCCCTGCGAGCAACCTGGTAACCGTTAAGCACATTGACGTAGGCGGTGCCCAAGACCACCGCCGCCATGGCGAAAAGCGCCAAGGCCACCAGCACTTCGATCAGGGTAAAGGCCGTGGGACGTACGCGGTTCATGGTGTGGGTTGGCTCACGAGCATCGGGGCGCACGTCCACGGGTCGATTTCAAGCACCCGAGTTTGGGTGCTGCCCTTCAGTTGCACCCGAAATGGCGAACAAGTCCCATCACCATAAAACGTAACAAAGGGCTGAGTACGCGTTTCGACGAGCTCACCGGCGATCAAAATGGCCGAATACGTTGCGGGCGATTTCGGCGGAAGAAACTCGATCTCTGAGAGTTGATTGGAAACGAAGGGCATCCGGGTTTCTGCGGCCGAAGAGGTGAGGATAAATTCACGCGACTTGGTATCGAGGCTCAGCCGTACCGGCTGATTGTTCAGCAATGCCGCCTTACGAGCGGCCGCTGCGGCCAACCAAAACAACTCGTCAGGGGTTTTAGGGCGATCACCGAGCAGCCGAGAAGTGCCCACCACTAACACACCTGTAAGCAAGGCGATCAGGGAAATAGTCACCAAAACTTCGAGCAGCGTGAAGCCAGCTCGGGGAGCAGCTATTCGCGGAATGGATACAGCCATAAAAACTCGCACCGCGTCCCCTGAACGGGGCGGAATTACCAGTTACCGATATCGTCGGCGGTGCCCTCGGTTTTGTCCGGCCCCTTGGAGTACAGATCGTAGCTGTCCTTGTTTTTCAAACCGGGGAAGCGGTAAACGTACGGCTCCTGAAATGGATCGAGGGGAAGCTTGCCACCAGGAGTCTCAATGTACGGTCCTTTCCACGAGTCGGCGCGCGCGGCAGGTGCTGTGACGAGAGCCTGTAAGCCCTCAGCGGTTGAAGGATAACCACCCGTGTCGATACGGTAGGCGGTCAGCGGAGTCTTGATACTGGAGTTAACAAACAGCCGTGCGATGTCCTCCTGTTTGGTGCCAAAAATGCCACCGATCTTGGTGACAGCGAGGCCGACGAGGAGGCCGATAATAGCCAGGACCACGAGAATTTCGAGCAGGGTAAATGCACGCCGGGAAACGCGCAGGGATTTGTGGAGGGAGGAACGCATGGGAAAAACGTTAAGACTAAGAATGCTGAGCCAAGTTGCGAAAGTGCCTCACAAAGGCGACGCGAAAGAAATGGTGCCCCCGCCCGGACTTGAACCGGGATAGGCGCTTTAGGAAAGCGCTGCTCTATCCAGTTGAGCTACGGAGACGAATCCATTACTTCCATCGATCTTCAACGTGGAGACTGGATTGTAGGTTGACAACCTTTGGCTTCACCGGTTTTTCTTTTCCTCTTTTTCAAATGAGCACGACCGAAAACACCCAGCAGAGCCTTACGCCTGAGCAGATTCCGTTCACCACGCCCCAGGCTTTGCGCAACTACGTAACTGACACCGGCAAGATCTTGC
>JBIIMH010000374.1:0-2941 GCA_044338095.1 Rariglobus sp.
CATTGTGTAATCTATTCAACCAGGAAGGCTTTCCCGCCTATCCCTTCCGCACTGACAGCTGGCCGTGGATGACGCCGGCGGACGTTCATCCGGCCAAAAACGTCGAGCGGGCAGCCATTCCCAGCACGCCCGCCCCCCGACTTGCCCCTGCGCCTTAGCCTCAATGATTACGACTTATTTCAAAACGTTGGCCAAGGAGTTCGCCAGAGAACCCGCCACGTGCAGGCCCGCCATCCGGTTCGGCCTCCTCGTCTTCCTCTTGGTTTTGGGCCTCATTGCCGGCATCAACACCGCATACCTCCCGCCCACCACATTGGGCCGTTCCTTCGGATTCATCGTCCCCCCATCACTCATCCTCAATCACCTCGCCTTTCAGTTTCGCTGGACTCGCTCCGTGCGAATCGGCCTGCGCGTGGCCGCCCTCGCATCGGCGGGTCTCGTTGTCGGCTCCATGCTTAAACACCTGCCGCTTTTAGCCCAGGCATTTATGAACGCCCCTTCATTGGGGAGATGACGGGCGAGGTGACTATCCTAGGATTCAACACCATTCGCGCCTTCCAAAGCTTTCATGCCAGCCCCGATAGCATTGTCACCGATCGCAACTCGGGTACGATCAATCCTGTGGTGCTCGAAAACGTCCTGCACTTCCTGCGTCAAGCACAGCGGCGTGGCCTGCGCTTCATCTTCGGACGATCTAGGCAAGCGGTTTCCTTTCTCCAAACGATGAAAGCACGTCACTTCGCTGCCCTCCTCGCCGTCGCCTGCCTGTTTCTCGCCGGTTGCCTGCCGGAATCAAAGAACCCACTCTCATCACCGGCGAATTCCCTCTACGACGCCCATCTGGAGGGCGACTACCGGACGGTGGACAAGAACGAGACCGCCTTCTGGCATTTCCGTTACCGTCGCGAAAATCACGGCAAAAACCGCGAGCACGAGATCTCGCCGTGGATTGATTTGGCCTGCGTCAGCTACTCGAAAGACAGCAGCCTCGAACGAGGCGGTTACGAAGTCTTGGCGACACAGATCGCGGGGCGGAAATATCTGAGTTTCAGGCCGGTTCCCTATGACGGCTCCAAAAAGCGGCCGATCTGGTACGGTTTCGCGCGCTACGAAGTGAACTGGCGCGGTGACCTGCGCATCTGGCTGGCCAGCGAGCGCGCATTCGTTGCGGCTCTTAAGGCGGGCAAGCTGAGCGGGAAGGTCACGCCTGGAAAATATTCCCCCAGCGCCGAGCTCACGGGCACCACCGAGCACCTCGCCGCCTTTGTCGCGGCCGGAAATCCCCAGGACCTTTTCGACGGCGAACCAATGGTCCTGCGCCGCATCGCGCGATAACGAAGGTCACCGCCACTTGCGCGACTATGCGCCTTTAGATCACGAACTTGCAGGGCGTTTCTACGGGCAGCGATTGCTCCGCGTGCTGCGGGGTGGAACCAGATTAACGCCCCGCCGCAATGCAGCCCCTCCCCCCAAACGGGCGCAGAAAGCATTTCCCTGAAAGTCACAGACAATTTTCACATGAATAGGAAAATTCGGAGTTTTGCCGTAGCCGTGGGGGCCACCTTGCTGCTTGCCCTTGGCATCCCCGCTCTCGGTCACGCCGCAGACGAGGCGGAGCGACAAGTATGGCATTTCCGCAACGCAAGCGAGGCGATGGCGTGGGCGGGCAACGGGCCGCTGCCCCGCGGAGCGTGGCCGATCGGCGATGCGAGCATGCAACTTAAAGCAGCGTCGAATGGAAACCCGTCCATCTCGCGCTCGGAACTTCTCTTGCCAGCGGAGCAAGCCAACGTCGTCCAGATTCTACTGGATGTCGGCAATGCCAGGAAATGCCGGCTGTCATTCGCGACCGACGTATCGCCGCGCCCCAGCGCCCACAAGTTGGTGGATTTTGAGCTGAAGCCGGATGTCGCGGAATACAATCTGGATCTAAAGGCGCTGCCCGCGTGGAAGAACCAGGTGACGATGCTGCGCTTCGAGTTTCCCGGGCTCAAAGAGGGCGAGGGCGTGGGGGTGAAGCGCATCAGGATTTTCAATGGCGAGAAGATCTCCAAACCGATGGTCAACACCAACTACCGGCCCGGCAAGAACGAGGTGGTGAAGGAGTTTCGCGCCGGCAGCCTGTTCAACAGCGACATGGTCCTGCAACGCGACCGGCCCCTGCCGGTTTGGGGCCGCGCCCGTCCGGGAGACCCCGTCGCTGTCCGCTTCGCCGGGCAGGAGCGGAAAACCACGACGGATGCGAACGGAAAATGGGCCGTCACGCTAGATGCGTTGCCGGCTTCGGGCGAGCCCCGGACGATGGAGATTTCACGCCCTTCGGAAACGCTCTCACTCACCAACATTGTGGTCGGCGATGTCTGGCTCTGTGGCGGGCAATCGAACATGGGCGGTGGGCCGCAGGACAACGCGCCGCCCGCAGAGCGGCGCAGGGAACTATTGGAAACCGACTACCCAAATTTGCGCTACGTCACGATGCCGACCCTGCACCGGGAAACTCCGTTGCCGAACGACGCGATGGAGGAGTCGCTGACATGGACCCCCATCCGCGCCGCGGCGCTGCGCGGCGTCTCGGCGGTTTCTTATTATTTCGGCCAATCAATCCACAGCAGCCAAAAGATCCCGGTCGGGTTGGTCTTAACGATCAAAGCTGGAAGCCAGATCGAGCAATGGATGAGCGAGGAAACCCTGCGCGGCGTCTATCCGGGTGACGAATTGCAGCGGGTCGCAGGCAAGCGTCTCGCATCGGGCCTGCACAACGGCATGATCGCGCCAATCGCGCCGTTCCCACTGCGCGGCGGCATGTGGTATCAGGGTGAGTCGAACGCGGACGACGAGTTCAAAACCATGGGCTACTACCGCAGCCTTCCGGCCATGGTTGGCGAGTGGCGGCGCGTGTGGGGCGCCGACCTGCCAGTCATGCTAGCGCAGTTACCAGCCT
>JBIIMH010000460.1:0-2935 GCA_044338095.1 Rariglobus sp.
GGATTGCGTTCTGCGGTAGTGCGGTGCTTCAGCCCGCAGGTTTACAGCGTAGTCCCTCCTGCAATTACCGATGCGGCCTAAAGCACTCCATTCGATCCGGTATTAGCCTCCCCCACATACCACTAATTAAATTACTACAATTTAATACTTTATCCCCCCACCCCAACAAACCCCGAAGCCTCCATGATCACCATGAAACCGTCATTTCTCGTCGGGGTGTCTACCCCAAATCCCCTGGATTGCCGCCCGGCCACTTGCCTTTTGGCGGGGAGTCCAGCTATGAGCCGACTTCTTGGGCAAAACCAACCCAACCCTGCACCGCTGCCGTGGTGGGTCCATACGCTGCGAATGGTTGGAGCGGGTGGTTGCGCAGTCGGTTTACTCCTCGCGCTGACTCTCAGCGGTTGCAGCACACCGCGCCGCCCCCCAGCCACGCCGATTCCCGCCATCCCGGTTGCTACTCCCGAACCCTCACGACTCGACCCCAAGCTCCTCCTGCTTCCCCCGGGTGAATTTACGTTGGGACCAGGCGACCGGCTTGAAATCGAGTTCATTGGTGACACGACGACTCGGAGCACCACCGAAGTTGGTCCGGACGGGAAAATTTATTTCAACCTGCTGCCCGGAATCGACGTATGGGGAATGACCCTTGCCCAAACCCGTAGCATGATTACGGCCCGCTCCGCCCAATTCATGCGGGAAACCCCCAACGTGGCGGTTACCCTGCAGGCGGTGGCCAGCAAACGCGTTTGGGTCCTTGGTAGCGTAAACCAACCAGGGATTTATCCGATGTCGGGCCCGATGACGCTGTTGGCCGGATTGGCGGAAGCAGGTGGCCCGACTGCAGCTGAAGAAGGAGGCACACCGCTGGCTTCTCGCAGCGTGTCGGCCGACTTACGCCGCAGTTTCGTGCTCCGGCGGGGACAAATCCTGCCGGTGGACTTCGAGCGCTTGGTTCGCCAAGGGGATTTTTCGCAGAACATTTACCTATTGCCGGGCGACTTCGTCTACCTGCCTGCCGCAACCGCGCAAACCGTCCATGTACTCGGAGCCGTCAGCGTCCCGGGGGCCGTCTATTCGGGTGACGGCATCACGCTGATCCAAACGATAGCCAGTGCCGGCGGAACCATTAAAGACGCCTATGTGACCCACGTCGCCATCGTGCGCGGTTCGCTCACGCAACCAACGATCTCGATTGTTGACTATAAAGCTATGCTCAAGGGAACCGCGCCGGACGTGATGCTGGAGCCGCACGACATCGTGTACATTCCCTACACCCCTTACCGAACAGTCGGTCGCTACGTGGATCTGATCCTGCGTACCTTTGTGCAAACCGTGGGCGTGAACGAAGGTGCAAATGCGGTCGATTCCAACTCAGGCTCAGTAGGCGTCAACGTACAGGTCAACCCCCGCTAGTAACTTGCCTGACTTCACCAACAGACTCTTTGTCAGCCGGATAACTTCCGATAAGTAGCGCAAACTTTCAGTCTAGCTGGTTTCAATCCAGGCCCAGAACCCCTGAGCCGACTGGAACTTTTGCGCCACTGTTCGGCCCGTTACGTTTCTGTTTTGCCCGAGCTTCGACGCAGTGTGTCGCTGAAATCCTCGAGGAACCCATTTTATGCCCCCCTCTTCGCTGTATCTTGATGAAAACCAGATGACCGCGCGTGCCGGGTCAGTGCCCTGCCTTGATGGACTGCGCGCTGCGAGTATAGGACTCGTCCTGCTGTCCCATTTTGTGAGCAACAAAATACCCGGTGGCTTGGGCGTGTATATTTTTTTTGTGATCAGCGGGTTCCTGATCACCCGGCTTTTATTCGTGGAGCTAAACTCCACTGGACGTATCGCCCTGCCACTGTTTTACGCGCGACGCATTCTGCGGCTCTACCCGGTTATAATCCTCTACACCGTCGTGGTGATCGGCTTGGCGATCGGCACGGGGCGACCCTACAACATCATCGAGCCGGCTTCGGCATTGGGTTATTTTGCCAACTACTGGTATGTACATCTCGACTCCCATCAAATCGCCCCGGAATTGCCCTTCGCGATGTTCTGGTCGCTTTCGATCGAAGAGCATTTCTATATTCTATTTCCGCTAACCTTTCTGCTGTTGCGCGGCCATGCGCAGCGCCTGTTACAGGTTCTTGTCGGATTAGCGCTAGCCTGCCTCTCGCTACGCCTTGTGGGTGCGTGGTTAAACCCGGAGGCGTTGGAGTCCATTCAGTTTTACGCTGAAACCCAGTACCGGCTCGATTCAATCGGCTTTGGGGTGATTTTGGCGGTTTTGTGTGAAAGCGCTCAAGGGCGACGCATCATCCAAACGGTGGCCCAACCCGCTGCGGCACTCGCGGCACTCGCGGTCATTTTGGGTTGCCTGCTCATTCGCGACTCGTTTTTTCGCGAGACGCTGCGCTACAGCCTCTTAGGGATATCGATCAGTGTGGTAATCGCGGCGGTTTTATTTGGCCGGCATTATGGCTGGCTCCAGCGTATACTGAATACAGCGGTGCTAGGATGGGGGGGGCGCTTGAGCTATTCGCTCTACGTTTGGCACGGCGGGGTGGCGTTCTTTATGCCAAAGCAGGACGGGCCCGCCTGGCAACACGCCACGCTGTGCCTGAGCGTGAGTTTCCTCGTCGCCACTGCCTCCTACTATGGATTGGAACAACCATTCCTGTCCTTGCGTAAACACTTACGTCCTCGGCCCGCGCTCAATCCGGCATTGGCCCTTTCTGGAGGGGTTCAGCCCTGAAGCGCCCCCTGCTATTGAGCCACGACTCGGCGACCGCAGATCAGCCCCAGAAACGGCGTCAAGGCACCGCTACCGCTTGGGCGCTGAGGCGCGTGCCGACTTCCCAGGTCACCGCCCAGCCACTGACAGGATGACTCAACGAAACAACCCCGTACGTTGGATCCTTGATGATGGCCGGGGTAG
>JBIIMH010000026.1:0-10760 GCA_044338095.1 Rariglobus sp.
GCACCTCCGATTGGAGCACGATGGAGCACGCTGCACAGACGCTGAAAGCGCTGGGCATCGCCGCCGAGCATCTGGTTGTAAGCGCTCACCGCACTCCGGAAAAAATGTATGACTACGCCAAAACTGCGGAAAAACGCGGTCTCAAGGTCATCATCGCCGGTGCCGGCGGCGCCGCTCACTTGCCGGGCATGACCGCCGCGCTCACGCCGCTGCCCGTGCTCGGTGTTCCGGTGGAGTCGCACACGCTCAAGGGCGTGGACTCACTGTATTCGATCGTGCAAATGCCCGGCGGCATTCCCGTGGCGACCTTCGCCATTGGTAAGGCTGGGGCGATCAACGCGGCCCTCTTCGCCGCGGCAATCCTCGCCACCGGCGGCAACAAGACTGTTAAAAAAGCCCTCGACGCTTTCCGTGCCGAGCAGACCGCCAAAGTCCTCGACGCCAAACTCCCCTAAATCTCAGCTCCCAGCTCTAAGCTCCCAGCTCTAAGCTCCTAGCTCCCAGCTCCTTTCCTCATGATTATTCATCCCGGTAAAACGATCGGTGTTCTCGGTGGCGGCCAACTCGGCCGCATGTTCGCCCACGCGGCCGAGCGGCTCGGCTTTCGGGTGCACATCTATGAGCCCGAGGCCAACGGTCCGGCGGGCGAGGTGTCCGCGATGGAGGTCAACCGCCCCTACACCGACCTGGTCGCGCTGAAGGCCTTTGCCCACACCGTCGATGTTTTGACCTACGAGTTTGAAAACATCCCCACCGAGCCGCTGGGCGAGATCGGCCACCACGCCCAGTTGCGCCCGCATTGGAGTGTCTTGGAGACCTGCCAAAACCGCATGCGCGAGAAAAACTGGCTGCGCAAACACGCCTTTCCCCATGTGCCTTTTGCCGAGGTCGAGGCTTGCGACGACCTCGCCGCCGCCATCCGCCGCATGGGCCTGCCGTGCGTGGTGAAAACCGCCGACTTCGGCTACGACGGCAAGGGCCAGATCAAGGTCGCCGACGAGGCCTCGCTCGCCAAGGCGCTGGCCGCCTTCAGCAAACAGCGCTGCGTCATCGAGAAATTCATCGACTTTAAGTGCGAGCTATCGGTCATCGTTGCCCGCTCCAGCATCGGCGAAGTGAAGGCGTTCCCTGTCGCCGAAAACATCCACACCCGCCACATCCTCGATTTCTCCATCGTGCCCGCCCGGGTTAACGCTGCGGTGCTGGCCGACGCCGAGAAACTGGCCCTCGCCATCGTCGAAAAACTCGACGTCGTCGGCCTGTTGGCGATCGAACTGTTCCTCACCGACCGCGGCGAACTCTTGGTTAACGAACTCGCGCCGCGCCCGCACAACTCCGGCCATTGGACCCTCGATGCCTGCGTGACCTCGCAGTTCGAGCAACACGTGCGCGCCGTGTGCGGCCTGCCGCTGGGCGATGTTTCGGTCGTCTCGCCCGTGGTGATGGTCAACATCCTCGGCGACGCCTGGAAATGGGACAACGGTTACCTCGCCGGCGACGCCAACTGGGAGGCGATTCTGGCCGACCCGCGCGCCAAGTTGCACCTCTACGGCAAAAAAGAGCCACGCATCGGCCGCAAGATGGGCCATTTCACCGTCACCGCCGCCACCGCCGACGCCGCGCTGGAAGCAGCCCGCGCGCTCAAGGCCAAGCTCTGATTGCCGGTCACTCGGGCCCGCCGCGTTCTTAAGCTTTAGAGCGTTTTAAATAAAGCTATAGCCACAAGTGGCCCGACGTAGCGCAGACTTCCAGTCTGCATTCTCAGTCGAAGCAGACTGGAAGTCTGCGCTACTTCAAACGCCTGCAGATTAAATAAAAACGCTTTAGGGCGGGCTCTGTGCATCCCGGTGTGCCTGCCTCAGTTTGTTTTTCCACGTCCCAAATTGCGCCTTGGATTCGGCGCCAGCGCCCGCCACCGTGTCGGCTTTTAATTTATGAAAATCTGCTGCATTGGCGCTGGTTACGTGGGTGGTCCAACCATGGCGGTGATCGCCCTGAAGGCACCGGATATCCAGGTGACGGTCGTGGACATGAACACCACCCGCATCGCGGCTTGGAACTCCGATACCCTGCCCATCTATGAGCCCGGCCTCGACGCCGTCGTCAAAGAGGCGCGCGGCCGGAACCTGTTTTTCTCCACCGATGTGAAGGGCGCCATCGCCGCCGCCGACATCATTTTTGTCTCCGTCAACACCCCGACCAAGACCTACGGCGTCGGCGCCGGCCGAGCCGCCGACCTGCGTTACATCGAGTCGGTGGCCCGTACCATTGCCGAGGTCTCGACCACGCCGAAGATCATCGTCGAAAAGTCCACCATCCCGGTGAAAACCGCCGAGACGATCCAGCAAATCCTCGCCGCCAACACCAACGGCGTGTCGTTCCAGGTGTTGTCCAATCCTGAGTTTTTAGCCGAGGGCACGGCGGTCCCCGACCTCTTTAACCCCGACCGCGTTCTCATTGGCGGCGAACGCACGCCGGCCGGCGATGCCGCCGTGGCGAAACTCGTGAGCGTTTACGCCCGCTGGGTGCCCACCGAGCGCATCCTCACGACCAACCTGTGGTCCTCCGAGCTCTCCAAACTGGTGGCCAACGCCTTCCTCGCCCAACGCATCTCCTCGATCAATTCCATTTCCGCGTTGTGTGAGGCGACCGGCGCCGACGTCGACGAGGTGGCCAACGCGATCGGCAAGGATTCACGCATCGGCCCCAAGTTCCTCAAAGCCTCGGTCGGCTTCGGCGGCTCCTGCTTCCAGAAGGACATTTTGAACCTGGTCTATATCTGCGAAACCCTGGGCCTGCCCGAGGTGGCGGCCTACTGGAACGGCGTGGTGGCGATGAACGATTACCAGAAACAGCGCTTCTCGGCCAAAATCGTGCGCTCGTTGTTCAACACGGTGGCCGACAAACGCATCGCGGTTTTGGGCTTCGCCTTCAAGAAAGACACCAATGACACCCGTGAGACGGCCGCCATCAACGTGGTTCGCGACCTGCTCGCCGAGCAGGCCAATGTGGTGGTTTACGACCCGAAGGTGCCCGCCGCCGAAGTGATCGCCGACGTGCTCGGCAAGGGGCAGTCGAACCCGCGCCTGAGCGTGGCGACCAGCGCTTACGAGGCATGCCACGGGGCGCATGCCGTCGCCATCGTGACCGAGTGGGACGAGTTCAAAAAACTCGACTACACCAAGATTTTTGAAGGCATGCAGAAGCCGGCATTCCTCTTCGATGGCCGCAACATCGTCGATTTGGCCGCGCTGCGCGCCCTCGGTTTCCGCGCCCACGGCATCGGTCGCTGAGGGCGGACGGGGGCGGAGTCCGGTTATCCTCAGTGGCGTTCAAGTTGCGGTTTACGGAATCCTTGAGCTCACGCTCAAGGATTCCGTAACTCTCAACATGTATTTGAATTAGTGTTAGCCCCTACCGGCTGAGCTTGGCCATGAGGTAGGGCGCGGTCGGGCTGCCCTTGAGTTTTAAGAGTCCGGCCAGCGGGCCTTGGTACAACAGCTCGCCGCCGTCGGGGCCGCCCACCGGGCCGAGTTCGATAATGTAATCGGCCTCAGCCAGCAGGTCCAGGTGGTGCTCGATCACCACCACGGTGTGACCTTGGTCGACCAACGAATGCAGCACGTGGATCAACTTTTCGCAGTCGCTCAGGTGCAAGCCGATGGTCGGCTCCTCCAACAAGTAGAGGTTCTTAACCGCGATGCCGCGCGAGCGTTCCTTGTAACTGGCCAAGCCGTTCGCCAGCTCGGTCACCAGTTTCAGCCGCTGGGCTTCGCCGCCGGATAGCGTGGGCGAGGACTGGCCGAGCGTGAGGTAACCCAGTCCGCAATCGACCATCAGCTGGCAGACCTGGGCGAGCTGCGAGTGGAAGTCGAAAAAGACCGCCGCCTCCTCGAAGGTGAGCTGGAGGACCTGACCGATGTTTTTGCCCTTCCAGGTGATGTCGGCCAGATCCGCGCTGTAACGCGTGCCGTGGCACTCGTCGCAGGGCAGGTAGGTGTCGGGCATGAAGGCCATTTCCAGTTTGATGCGACCACCGCCGGAACAGGTTTCGCAACGCCCGCCGGCGGTGTTGAAGGAAAACCGGCCGACCGAATAGCCGTGGATTTTGGATTCCGGCAGCGAGGCGAAGAAGGTGCGGATGAGGTCGAAAATCCCCAGGTAGGTTGCCGGGGTGGAGCGCGGGGTTTTGCCGATGGGCGACTGGTCGACCTCGATCACGGTTTTAAAGCCTTCGGCGCCGTGCAGATCGAGGAACGGCACGGTGCCGGCCGGCTCGGGGGCGAAGCCGGTGGCGTTGAGGAATTCGCGTCCGGTGAGCTTTGCTTTCTTCTCTTTGATCGCGTGGCTGACAGCCGGGTAAAGCACGTCGCGAAACAGGGTGGATTTACCCGCGCCGCTGGGACCGGCGACCATGATCAACCGGCCGAGCGGCAGGCGCAGGTCGAAGTGCTTTAGGTTGCGGAAACACACGCCGTTGAGCGTGAGCCAAGTGAGTTCGGAGGGCATGAAAACGGGGGCGATGAGTAACCGCGCTTTGGGCGCGATGGTTTATGAAAGCAGGTGGTAAGCGGCGGGTCCGCCGAGCACGCAGGCGGCGTCGAGGTTGCGGTCGAACGTGGCGAGGCGGGCGTGGCGGGAAACGGCGAGGGCGAGCAGGTAAACGTCGGTGAGTTGTTTTGCCGCGGGCAAGCGGGGGAAGCGGCGTGCGTCGAGTAGCGAGTGGTTGTCGGGCCAGAATTGGTGGCCGGGGACGGACGTGAGGCTGGCGAGCAAGGTTCGGGTCGCATCGGGCGAACCTGGGCTGCCGGGATAGGTTGGGTTGCCGAGAATACGCAGAACAGCGTTTTCGGTGATCGGGCAGGTGGCCCAGCCGGCGGGCGAATAGGCTTTGAAAAACGTTTTTGCGGGGAGGTGGTGGGGATTCGCCGGATCGAGCAAGGCGATCAACACGTTCGCATCGAGTAAATGCATCACTGGTGGCCCCCGAATTTCAGAGCGGCGTTAAATTCTTCCTGGTCGATGTCGTCTTGGATTTTTTTGATGTCCTCGAGGGTGACGATCTCGTCGGGTTTGCGCTTGAGCACCAGAAAGCCGAGTTCGTTGAGCTCAAACTTATCGTCAATGGGGGGCGTGGATGGCGAGGGCTGCTGGATTTCCCGGCGTAGGGCGTGCTCGACGATGGCCTTGAGCGTGGTGTGGCGCCGGGCGGCAACCGACTTGGCCTCAATGAGTAAATCGTCCGGAAGATCCAATGTGGTTTTCATATATGGGTGGGTATATGGTTTTATGGGTCGCTGGCAAGTTTTGGTGGGAGGAGCGACCGTACGGCGGTTTATGCTCGTTTGTTTTTTGGGGATTTGGGGGCGGGGACCGGCCGATAGGAACCACGCAAGGGGTGGGTGATGCCCTTGGCTAGAAATAGGCCGGTTAAGGATTTGTCGCTCGCTTTGATTTCGGCGGGCGTGCCCTGGGCCAACAATTCGCCTCCGTGGATGCCGGCGGCTGGCCCGAGGTCGATGATCTGGTCGGCGCGCTCCATCAGCTCGTCGTCGTGCTCGACCACGAGCAGCGTGTTACCTTTGTCGCGCAGGGTGAGCAGGGTTTCGATGAGGCGGTCGTTGTCGCGGGCGTGCAACCCGATGGACGGCTCGTCGAGCACGTAGAGCACGCCGGCGAGGTTCGTACCCAGTTGCGCGGCCAGGCGTATGCGCTGGGCTTCGCCGCCCGAGAGCGTGTCGGTGGGGCGGTCCATGGCCAGGTAGCCGAGACCCACGTGATCGAGGAATTTTAACCGCTCCTGGATCTGCGGAACGATGTCCTGCGTGATCAACCGGCCGCGTTCGTCGAGCTGGAGCGCTCCGAGCAGCTCGATGAGTTGCGCGGGCGTGCTGGCGAGCAGCTCGGGCAGGCTCGGGCCGAATTTGAGATTTGAAAGGTTGGATTTGAAGTTTCCGCGCAGCGGGATCCGCACGGCGCGGGCGATGCGGTTGAGGCGTTGGCCGTGGCAGTCCGGGCAGGGCGTGCCGGTGTCGGCCACGTCGTCGCCGGAGACGATGCCGAACTCGCGCAGGCGCGCGGCGGGATCGTCTTCGTTGTCCTCGACCGGTTCGAGCATCCACGGGAAAACGCGACCGTGGCCCCGACAGGTCGGGCACCAGCCACGCGGCGAATTGTGCGAAAACTGCTTCGGGTCGAGCTCAGGGAAAGACTCGCCGGTTTCGATGTCGGTGCGGGTGGTGGAAAACCAGGACAACACTTCGCCGTTGGGCAGGGCGATGAAGCAGGATCCTTTGCCCAGGCGCAGGGCCTCGTCGAGCTGGGAGCTGTTAGCAGGGAGCTGGGAGCTCTTAGCTGCTTTCAAATCGGCGACGACCACCTCGATGTCGTGTTCGGAGTAGCGGTCGAGTTTTGTAAACGTGTCGACGCGCAGCAGGCGGCCGTCGGCGCGCATGAGTTCGTAGCCATGGTCGGCGATCCAGGTGGCGATGGGCTGGTGGTGGCCCTTGCGGCCGCGGATGAGCGGTGCGCACAGGTAGAGGTGTTTAGCCTTGGTGGCCTTGGGTGATGCGAGCACGGTGGCGAGGAGCTTTTTGAGCTGGCCGGGGGTGAGCGGCTGGACCGGTTTGCCGGTTTCGGGGTGGTGTTGCACGCCGAGGCGCGCGTAGAGCAGGCGCAGGTATTGGGCGACCTCGGTGATGGTGGCGACGGTGGACTTGCGCGAACCGCGGGTGATGCGCTGCTCGATGGCGACGGTCGGCGGAATGCCGGTGAGCCGGTCGATGGCGGGGCGGGGGAGTTGTTCAACAAACTGGCGCGCGTAGGGCGACATCGACTCCATGAACCGCCGCTGGCCCTCGGCGAAAACGATGTCGAAGGCCAGTGTGCTTTTGCCCGAGCCGGACACGCCGGTGACGACGGTCAACTGGCGGTGGGCGATGGCGAGGGAGAGGTTTTTGAGGTTGTTTTCGCGGGCACCGGTCAGGACGAGCTGCTGAGAGCTAGGAGATGAGAGCTTGGAGCTCGGAGCTGAGAGCTGTGGACTGGGAGCTGTGAGCTTGGAGCTGGGCGTTTCTAGTGCGTCGCGGAGGAAGGGGGCGGTGGCCGTGTCGGCGTGGGCGACTTCGTCGGGCGGGCCTTCGGCGATGATTTGGCCGCCGTCGGTGCCGGCTTCCGGGCCGACTTCGATCAGCCAGTCGGCGGATTTTAACACGTCCAAATTGTGCTCGATCACCACCACGCTGTGACCGCGATCCACCAGCGCCTGGAGCACCGCGATGAGGCGTTTGACGTCGTGGCGGTGCAACCCGGTCGTCGGTTCGTCCAAAAGGAGCAAGGCTCCATTGAGCTGGGAGCCTGGAGCTGGGAGCTTGGAGCTGGGAGTCGGCTGTTTTTTGGGATTTGGCGATTTGGGCTCAGGGGATTTGTTTTTTTGAGATTTGGCCTCTGGAATTTCTCCAGCGAAGCCGGAGAGGAATTTAACCAGTTTGAGCCGCTGGGATTCGCCGCCGCTGAGGGTGTTGAGCGGCTGGCCGAGCGTGAGGTAGCCGAGGCCGACTGATTCCAAACTAGCCAAACGGCTGCGGATTGGCGCTTGGTTTTCGAACAGCGGCAGCGCGTCGGTGACACTGGTCGCTAGCAGGTCGGACACGCTGAGGCCGTTCCACTGGACCGCCAAAATTTCGGGTTTGAAGCGACGGCCTTCGCAGATCGGGCAGGGGACAAAGACGTCGGACAGAAACTGCATTTCCACCCGCTCGTAACCGAGACCTTGGCAGTGGTCGCAGCGACCTTCGCCACTGTTAAAGGAGAACGACGAGCTGTTAAAACCGGCGGCTTTGGCGGCCGGCTCCTTGGCATAGAGCTCGCGGATCAGCTCCCACGCCTCGGTGTAAAGCGCCGGATTGGAGCGCGGGGTGCGCGAGAGCGGCGACTGGTCTACGAGCACAATCTCGTCGAAAAGCTCGTCGCCGGTGATGGCGGCGATCACCGCCGGGTCGTCGGTTAACTGGAGCCGTTTCGCCAGCAGGCCCTGGTGAATCACGTTGTCCAATAGCGTGGACTTGCCCGAGCCGGACACCCCGGAGAGCGCGACGAGGCGGTGCAGCGGCAGGCGCAGGGTGACGTTGCGCAGGTTGTGTTTGGAGGCGTCGGTGAAGGTGAGCCAGGGAGCGGAGGAGGAGGAGGAGGAGGAGGAGGAATGTCCAATGTACAATGACCAAGGCCCAATGGCCGAGGGGGGAGGGGGCAATGCACAATGTCCAATGTCCAATGACCGATGACCAATGGCGGAAGAATTGGGGGCGATGGCGTCGACCGGGCGGCGGGTGGCGGGGGCGGTGATGGTTTCGCGGCCGGAAAGGTAGCGGCCGGTGATGCTCGCTTCAGAGGCGAGCAGGGCGGGCAACTCGCCTTGGAATACGATGTGGCCGCCGCGTGTGCCGGGTTCGGGACCGACCTCGATCAGGTGATCGGCGGCGCGGATCATGGCTTCGTCGTGTTCGACCACCACCACGGTGTTACCGGCGTCGGTTAACGTGCGGATGATCGCGATCAGCCGCTCGATGTCGCGCGGGTGCAACCCGACGCTGGGTTCGTCGAGGACGAAGAGCGTGTCCACCAGCGAGGTGCCGAGGCACGAGGTGAGGTTAACACGCTGAACCTCGCCGCCGGAGAGGGTTTTGGAACTGCGGTCGAGCGTAAGGTAGCCCAGGCCGACCTGTTGCAGGTAACTCAGGCGGGTGCGGATCGAATCGAGGGCGAGGTCGGCGGCGTCGGCAGCACCGGCGATTTGAGCTTTGGGGTTTGCGGCTTCAAAGTTGCGCAGCGCCGCCAGCAGTTCGGCGACGGGAGTCTGGTAGAGTTCGGGCAGGGTTTTGCCCTGCCAGCGCCAGCAGAGGGCTTCGGGCTGGAGGCGGGTGCCGTGGCAGGTCGGGCAGAGGTTATAGGTGCGGTAGCGTGAAAGGAAAACCCGCACGTGCATCTTGTAGGTGCTCTTCTCCAACCAGCGGAAAAAGCCCTTCACCCCGTACCAGGCGCGTGGCCATTCGAGGTCGTTTTCGCCGTAGCCTGGCTCGCCGTTGATCACAAAATCACGCTGCTCGGGCGTGAGCGTGCCGAAGGGGACGTTGGTCGGGATTTTCTTTCGTTTGGCGATGCTCTTCAGGTCGTCTTTGGACGCGCCGTAAACCTCGCCTTCCCAGCACTTGATCGCGCCGTCGTCGATCGAGAGCGTCGCGTCGGGAATGGCCAGGCGGTAGTCGATTTCGATGATACGCCCAAAGCCTTTGCAGTGTGGGCAGGCGCCGAGCGGGGAATTGAAGGAAAACAGTGCGGGCGAGGCCGCGCGGAAGGTGCGGCCGGTCTCAGGCGAGTGCAGCCCGCGCGAATAGTGGCCGAGCGGCGACGGCGCTAAGAGCTGGGAGCTGGGAGCTGAGAGCTCAGCGGAGAAGACATAGAGTTGTCCTTGGCCGAAGTGCAGCGCCTGTTCGGCGGCTTCGAGGAAACGTGCGCGGGCGTCGGCGGTGAGCGTGACGCGGTCTTGGGCCACGAAGAGGGCGGCGTTCGGGGCGAGTTGGGCGTCGAGGGCTTCGGGATTGGCCAGCAGGTCGTCGATGCGGGCGACGGCGAGGTGGCCGTCGAGGGTCGGCGTGAGCACGCGGACGTAGGACTGGCCCTTGAGGTGGGTGAGGATTTCGTGCCAGGTGAGTTTTTCCGGTTTGGTGACGCGGAAGGCGACGATCACCGCGGTGTCGGGGGCGCTGGCTTGGGTTTTTTGCCAGATGGAGGCCGGGGTGTCGTCCTCAACCGGTTTACCGGTGGCGGGGTCGAAGCAGGTGGCGACGTGGCTGAACCAGACTTTAAAGAAATCGGTTAACTCCGTCATCGTGCCGACGGTCGAGCGCGAGGTTTTAACCGTGTTGGTCTGCTCGATGGCGATGGACGGGCGGATGTTCTCGATCGCGTCGACTTGGGGCTTGTCGAGCAGGTCGAGGAACTGGCGGGTGTAGGCGGAGAATGTCTCGACGTAACGGCGCTGGCCCTCGG
Source organism: Rariglobus sp. (assembly GCA_044338095.1). GTDB lineage: Bacteria > Verrucomicrobiota > Verrucomicrobiia > Opitutales > Opitutaceae > Rariglobus. The sequence goes on from JBIIMH010000026.1 coordinate 10,048, forward strand.
CGTGGAGCGTGTCGAAGACGAGCGAGCTTTTGCCCGCGCCGGACAGGCCGGTGACGACCACGTAGTTGCCCAAGGGCAGATCGAGATCGAAGCCCTTGAGGTTGTTCTGCCGAACCCCGCGCAGGCGGATGCATTCGGGCTTTTTCGAGGCGAGGGAAGGGGATGCGGATAAGGAAGGACGAACCACGGCGGAGACGAAGCGCAGTGATTATAAGAAAGCAAACCGGGATGCGGCCTGCGGTCGCGGGTCAGGCAGGGGCAGGCGGCTGGGGCGTTTTTTAAACGCGAGGAGTGGCTGGAGGGCAGGGGAGGGCCCGAATCGGTGGGAGGCTTGGACGAACACGGACGACACGGAGGTCGTCCATAAGGGGCGAAAAAGCCGCGCGGCTTAAACGGGGCCGCTATCGGCCGCTGGCTCGGTGGTCCTGGGGGGGGCGATGGTGAGGGTCGCGCCGTTGGTCTTGATCGCGTCGGCAATCGCGGGGCTTGGGCGCTGGTTGGTGACGATGGTGAATTGCGCGGAAAAGGGTGCGGTCAGGCTCATGGCCTTGCGGCCGAATTTGGAGCTGTCCATCGCGAAGATCGTTCGCTCGGAGGCGGCGATCATTTTACGCTGGGTGGCGACCACCAGGGCGTTGTGGTTCCAGATGCCCGCCTCGGTGATGCCCGCGCCGCCGAGGATGGCGATGTCGGCATGGATCTGGTCGAGGGAT
>JBIIMH010000375.1:0-2914 GCA_044338095.1 Rariglobus sp.
GGTCCGTTCGATGAACTGCGGCAGGCTCAGTTTGGCGTGGGAGGCGATAGCCACAAATTCGGCGAGCTGGCGCCTGGCTTCGTCCAAATGACCGCCCAGGCGCTGCCGATATTGTTGGATGAATTCAGGTAGTTGCGCAAAAGCGACGGCCCCGACGACACACAACGCTCGGTCAAACAGGGTTTCTACGGTGCGGAAAATAGGGCTCAGTGCAGCGGTCCAACTCATGTCTGGCTAAAATCGGAATTTGCGCGCTCAAGGGCAAGGGGGGATCGAGGCAGAATTACGAGCTAGTTTAGTTTGGGGCAATGCGGCGTGAGCCTGCGTAATGGAATATCTTTCGCGTTCCCAATTTCGGCTAAAGCATAGGCCTTTTTCGCGCAAAATCAGCCGGTGTTCATAAAGCTACTTTTAGGCAGTGGTTTAAAGTAACTGCTGCGGATGTAACTTGATATAGTCCGCTACATAGTCGGAAAATGCCCGCTTGAGGCGAATGGTAATGGTGTCGTTCCCGATATTAAAACGGGTGGAGTCGATGGCTCTTACGGGAATTAGGTCCTTAGTGGTCGCGGTTAAAAAACATTCGGACATGCTCGGTAAATCTTCCGGACGAACGGCTTCCTCAAAAACTTGGACGCCTGCTCTTGGGGCCACCCGATCGATCAGGATTCGCCGCGTTATTCCAGCTAGGATTCCGGCATCCAGCGGCGGTAATACAACGCAGCCCTCACGCACAAAGCCAATATTACTCACTGCCGCCTCAGTGATTTCACCCGCCAAATTGGTGATCACCACTTCGTCGGCTCCCCGCGACTTGGCTTCACGCAGGCAAAGTAGGTTGTTGAGGTAGTTGCCCGTCTTCCAGGCCGGATTAAGTGTATCGGGGTGATTGCGCTTCAAGATTCTCGCCAACGAAAGCAGCAATCCAGTGGACTCTTGAGTGGCCGACAATAAGGGGCAGGGCTGCACCAAGAGTACAAAGTCCGGTTGATCGGCCAGTGCTATGTCAAGACCGATGGACCCGGCGCCACGTGTCACTTGAAGTCGAATATAGAGCTCCGCCACACTGCCTGTGCGCTCACGCCAGGCGGCGGTGGTTTTTTGGATCTCCTTCATCATTTGCCCCTGCGTCCACGGTAAATCCATGTACAGAGCGGCGGCAGAGCTTTCCAGTCTCTGCCAATGTTCATTCCATGCGAATATTACGCCATTATAGGTGCGCCAGACTTCATAAATTGCGTCGCCGTATAGGAAACCGCGATTCAGTGGCGATAGGGACGGTTCGTTGGCGGGGTGGAGGCGGCCGTTGGTATTGGCCTGTATAAAATGAATGGGCTGCATCGTGTTGAACCGCCAAGCCACGCTCACGGAGGCGGTGGGCGCAAGAGGTAAAAAAAAGCCCCCGTGGTGTTCACCACGGGGGCCGTCCAGCGAAACGATTACGTTTAAAGCCGGATTAGTAAGCGGCAGGGGCTTCAACAACAGCAGCGGGGGCTGCGGTAGCGCGGCTCTTTACCAGGCCGGCTTCTTTTTTGATATTCTGTACGCTCGGCAGGGAGATGCCGAAAGCCTTGGCGATTTCGGCACCCGATTTGTCGGCCTTTACAGCCTCGATCACCTGGGCCTTGAGCTCAGGAGTGATCTTCGTGCGACCGCGCTTGCCAGCTTTCTCAGCTTTTGGGGCCTTCGCTGCCTTGGGTGCTTTGGGGGCTTTAGCTTTTTTTGCTTTGCCGGCTTTACCAGCGGCAGCAGTCAACGCTTTGATAAAATCATTAAGGCTGGCGAAACCATAATCGCCGGGAAGTTTGGCGAGAGCGTTGGTACGGTCAGCGGCAAGCTTGGCTTCGGCTTGGGCGATCTTGGCTTTGGCTTTTTCTAGTTCGGCAATTTGGTCAATAAAGGACATAGGGAGACGGAATAAGTGGGCTTCATATGAACAGCGCAAGTCTTTATTATAATAAAGTAAGCTTTAATGGGGTTCGCGGTTGCTGGATAGTTCATAGATGCAAGTTGGCGGATCAGGCTTTCGCGCGTCGAGTGTCTGCATGGTGCGTGTGAGTGCTGCGTTTTTTGAGGCGATAGCAGGCCGCTGCCAATTTGTTGATTGCTGTTTTTTGGCGATGTAACGTGTTGTTATTAAAATTTTTGCTTGGTTTTATTGCAATGGAGTATCCTCGGGGTTCTACCCGGTGTCAGGGTGATTTAGGTGGTTTATTTGATCTATTATAGGCTGTTCTGTTGGTGTGCCAATCATTCGCTTACGGTGCTTTAAGGCGGTGATAATCCGGTGGAACGGTTGGTGTTTCAAACTGCTATTTAAGGGCGGTTATCCTTTAGCGTGAGCACACAGAGGGGGGAGTTCCTCTTTTCCTCCAATTGATGTAGTTAGGTGGATTTTGGGCGCGAATGGGTTTTTATAATAGGAAATGCGTTTCCTTCGGCCCATCAATTGGCTTTCGAATGCCCCTGATTAACCACGCGTGATCGCCCTTTGATTTTTTTGTAGCCCTGGGATGGATTGCAGCAGCAGGGTGCTGCCTATTGGGGGGGGCCGAAAGGTTCTATAACGACGATTCGCGGGTATGCTCACGGATATCCCCAACATTAATTCGGTGATGCTTATCTGCGTATCTGCCTGCGGGTCCGTTGACGGCTGTTTTGTTTTAGTCAACGTGGCCGCATGAACGACTCCGTTTCCGGTCAGGCAGTCAACGATGCACAACATACGCTGGACCGACTGCGCACCTCGATGCGTCTCACTATTAAGGGTAAAGACGAGGTGATTGATCAAGTTTTGATCTGTCTGGCAGCCGCCGGCCACCCCCTGATTGAGGATCTACCTGGGGTGGGCAAAACCACTCTGGCCTATTCGCTCGCCCGCTCGATGGATTGCACGTTTTCCCGCATTCAATTC
>JBIIMH010000376.1:0-2912 GCA_044338095.1 Rariglobus sp.
GCAGAATGGCGAACTTCTCTCGCGCCGCGTCGAGGCGGATTTTCACCTGTGCGCCGGCCCGATATGGGCTCGACGGGTTTTGCCAGGCCTCGTCCTGAGCGCGCAGCCAGGTATCGCGGGCAACGGTGGCGAGCGGCGTGGTGGCGTTGTGGTCGAAATAGGGCATCGGCCACCACTGAAAACTCAAATCGGCAAAGGCCAAACCACAAAATGAATGACTGAGTTTGGCTTGCCCTGCGGAAGCCCCGCCGGCTTGCTCGCCCTTTTCCCATGAGCACCTCCACCGAACAAGCTATCATCAAGACCTCCCTCGGCGAAATGACCCTCGCCTTCTGGCCCGACGTCGCGCCAAAGACGGTCGAAAACTTCAAGAAACTCGCCAACGAGAAATTCTACGATGGCACCGCGTTTCACCGCATCATCAAGGGTTTCATGATCCAAGGAGGCTGCCCCAACACCAAGAAGGGCGCACGTGGCATGCCCGGCACCGGAGACCCCGGCTACAAGGTGAAGGCCGAGTTCAACGCCAAAGCCCACGTGCGCGGCGTCATCTCGATGGCCCGTTCCGCCAGCCCGGATTCGGCCGGTTGCCAGTTTTTCATCTGCCACGGCGACGCCAGCTTCCTCAACAAGCAGTACACCGCTTTCGGCCAATTGGTCGCCGGCGACGACGTTCTTGAGAAGATCGCCACCGTAGCCACGACCAACGGCGGCGGCGGCGAAAAGAGCACCCCGATCGACCGCGTCGAAGTGGAGAGCATTCGCATTGTCTCCGTCACCCAATAAGCCGGTTACGTGCTTAACCGCATAAAAAAACGACCTCCCTTTAAGGAGGTCGTTTTTTTATGCCGATTAACTCCGCTCGGCTTGGTAATTTTCCATCACCGTCGGAAGGGACGCCTCGAAGGCTTGCAGTTGGCTTGGCGTGATACCCGGCTGGAAACGCAGCACGGAAAGGATGTGCGCCTTGGATTGTTCGACGTCGTATTTACTGTCCATGGCGATGCGGTGAACCGTGCCAATCAGGCCGAGCACATTCCCACGCTGATCGCAGATCAACATCTTGATGGCGGTGGAGTAATACTTTTGGCCTTTGGCATCCACCGATTCCTGCAGGCGGATAACCGGGGTTAGGGTTTCAAACATGTGGGTTTCGGCCGAGTAAAAGGCCTCCGCCAAACGCGCAGGGAAAAAATCAAAGTCCGTTTTCCCCGCCAACTCGGCCTCGGTGTGCCCCATATGCGCCTGATGAGAGCGGTTGCTGAACAGGAAGCGGCCGTCGACATCTTTGATAAACACAAGATCGCGAACCTCGTCGAGGATCGTGAGCAGGGGGCCCCCGCGTTGTGTCTTCACATAGGTGGCAAGATCGTAGGCATCTATTTTGATCATTTTAGGGGTAACGTTAAAGTTGGGGTTCTAACTCTGCATCGGGTCAACGGAGCGCAGGGAAAACCGAATGAATTATTCGCTTAAGCCATGCTCCACGTGAGTTCAAAAGTGGGCTATAACAGAATGTGTTAGGAGAGTTGTGAGTTGGCGTAAAGCAACAATTCCGTGCCGGTTACCGAACGACCGCGGCGGGGACTTCCGCGGAAAGTTGCGTCATAATCGACTCACTCACCCGCGTCAAACCGGTGCGGGCAAGCTGACTCGCCGGATGGATATCCTGGGCGGCCAAGTATTGCGTCAGGCTGGCGGCAAAACGTTGGTCGGCCTCGTAGCGCGTGGCTTGATCCAGTCGGCCGACGAACTCCGCAACCCGGGGTGCAAGCTGGGCCTTGCGCTGATTGAGCACAACGTCATTGGGTGCAAAAGCGACTGCCGCGACCAGCGCCTCCCAAGCTGAAAAGGCATTGTTTTGAGCCAGCAGTTCCTCGGTCTGCGCGAGGTAAATTTCCACACGTGCCATGCGGTCAATGACCGCCTTCAGTTGAGGAGCGCGAACTCCGTCGTTAAGAAAGGCGGCGGCAAGTTCGGCGCGACGTTCGTAAATGCGCCGAAAGTCATCGCGTTTAAAGGCATCGTCAAAGACCACCCCGGCCTGGGTGCCCATATCCGCCTGGGCTGCCATGTTTTCACTGTAGTTTTTGATCGAAGGATTGAGCGGCCAAAGCTGTGCGGATTTCTCCACCAGCTCATGCGCCTTGGCGTAATCGCCTGTGGCCGCCACCTGCTGGGCGGCACTCAGCGCCAGTGTACTCATGCGTTGTGCCGATCGTACGGCAGCATTCACCTCGGGTGCCCGGAAGTCGCCGGTCAACGTGCCAATCTCGTCAGTCAGTTGGGTAACCGCCTCGTAATCCTTCAAATCAGCGAGCTTACGCGCTTCGTCCACTTTGCGGTAAAGCGTCAGCAGCGAATCTTTTTTCGCTGTGTCAAACTGGGTGACCGTTGGAAGATATTCACCGAGGAAAAACGTCTCCTGCAGACGCTCCAGGGCGGCGATTTTCCGATTGCCGTCATAACTGGCCACCACTGCGGACATACCGCTGTTGACGTCGTTGATGGCTTCGCGGGACAGAAACTCGATAGTCTCGACCGTCATAGCCAGATCGGTCGAGGGGAGGAACGACGAGAGCTCCTTTTTACCGACCTCTAGGTTTTGATGAGACCCCTTAAAAATGTAGCGGTAAAAACTGGCGGCAATCAGCGCGTGTTGGAATCGGCGCTGCATGAACAGGCTCATGATCTGGCTTTGGAACTGCAGCTTCGCCTGGGTGACGGACAGCATTCCAGCGGCTTCCAAGGACTTGATTTTGACCTCGGTCTCGGCGAGATCACGCGCCTGCATCGTTAGCTGAGCGCCGCCGACCGTGGTGCTGCTTCCGATAGTCTGGCGAGGAGTGTTACTCTCTGCCGATTTTTTAGTGCCAGCGCCGGGGGTCGTCTTGGTTTCCGTGGAGTCTTTG
>JBIIMH010000377.1:0-2910 GCA_044338095.1 Rariglobus sp.
AGTCTGCTCAGAACCAATTCAGCCAATCCCGATGCAGACTGGAAGTCTGCGCTACTTTTTCCGAACCAGCCCACACGGAGGTGGGCAATCCCTCGATCGCCCGCCTGCAATGATCCACCCTCCCCCAGACTCAATACCGAGGCACGCTCGCGTCGATCGCCAGCGACCAGGCGTCAATGCCACCGGCCACGTTGCTCACCGCCGAAAAACCGTTGGCGCGCAAAAACTGGGTCACGCGCATGCTGCGCCCGCCGTGGTGGCAGTGGATCAGCAGGTGTTTGTCCTTGGGCAACGTGCCGACGTTCTCAGGGATCTGCTTCATCGGGATGGTCGTCGAGCCGGCGATGCGGCAGCGCGCCACTTCGTCCGGCTCGCGAACGTCGATGAGCACAACCTGGGCGGGGGTTTCGAGCAGCAGGCGCTGCGTTTCTTCAACCGAGATTTCCAGCGGATAGGTTTCGGACATGGTGTTGAGAAAAATCAAAACACGGCTTTGTAGACGATGCGCAAATGGAAATTGCGCCGCCCTATCCAGCTCCTGCACTGTCCCCGCTTTTTTATATGCCACAGCACTTCATCGTCATTATCGCCGGGGGCAAAGGTGAGCGTTTCTGGCCGCAGAGCCGCACGCCGCGTCCCAAGCACCTGCTGCCCATCGTCGGGACGAAACCGCTGCTCACCCAAACCATCGACCGGGTAAAACCGCTCGCGCCGGCCAACAACATTTTTGTCATCACCAGCGCCGTCCAAGAAAAGGCCGTGCGCGCGATCTGCAAAGGCATCCCGGCCGCCAACATCATCGCTGAACCGGTGGGGCGCGACACCGCAGCCGCCGTGGGCCTGGCCGCCGCCATTGTCGCAGCCCGCGATCCGCAGGGGATTTTTGCGGTGCTGCCCGCCGATCACGTCATCCATGACAGCAAGGCTTACGCGGCGGATCTTGCCGCAGCGTTCGCCGCCGCCGAGGCCGCCGAGGTCATGGTCACCATCGGCATCACGCCCACCGAACCGGCCACCGGGTTTGGCTACATCCAGCGCGCCGCGAAGTGGAAGTCCTTTAACCGCCGCCCGGTGTTCAACGTCCAACGTTTCGTCGAAAAGCCGAAACAGGAAATCGCCGAGGGCTACCTCGCTTCGGGCGATTATTTGTGGAACGCGGGTATGTTTGTGTGGAGTGTTCCCGTGGTGGAAAAGGCCCTGGCGCAACACGCCGCCGAGCTCGACGCCGCGCTCCAGCCGATCCGCGCCGCGCTGGCCAAAAAGCGCCCGCTGGCCGGGGTGTTGAAGAAGGTTTACCCGACCTTGCCGAAGATTTCGGTCGATTACGCGCTGCTGGAAAAATCCTCCAACGTGGTGGTGCTGCCGTCGTCATTTGATTGGGACGACGTGGGCGCTTGGCCGGCGGTGGCCAAACATTTTAAGCCGGATGCGGCGGGCAACGTGTCGCGCGGCCTCGCGGTGGTGGAACAAGGAAGCCGCAACATCGTGTTCAGCGAAGGCGGCCATTTGGTCACGCTGCTCGGCGTGGACGACCTGATTGTGGTGCACACCGCCGACGCGACGCTGGTTTGTCCCAAGTCGAAAGCCCAGGACATCAAGGCGTTGCTCAAACAGGTCGAGGCCCTCAGAGGCGGCGCCAAGTGGCTGTGAGATCCAAGGAGATAGTAACATGAAACAGGTCGGATCAAACCTCGGCAATTTGGCCGCAAAAGAACGCAAGGAACGCAAAGAACAAACCCTGTATTTCTATGCGTTCTCTGCGCTCTTTCACGGCTAAACGGCATTGGTTTCATCCGTACACGATCCTTGTTACTAACGGCCATTTTTATGCGTTTTCTAGGAATTGATTACGGCTCACGCCGCATTGGTTTGGCGTACGGCGACGAGCTTGGCATCGCCACACCGTTGCCCGCCCTCACCGACGCCGAACCCAAACAGCGCCGCGACAAGTTGGCCGCCTTGGTCAAACAGCGCCGCATCACCGAACTGGTGGTGGGCTTTCCCTATAATATGAACGGCACGGTCGGTTTTAAGGCCAAAGAAGTCGAGGGCTTCGCCGCCAGCTTGACCCGCGAATTCGGCCTGCCGCTGCACTTCATCGACGAGCGCCTCACCTCCCACATGGCCGAATCCGGCATGAACCAAAAACAGCTCCGCGAGATCCGTGCCCAGGGAATCATCGATTCGCGCGCGGCCGCCATTATTTTGCAGGACTTTTTGGATCAACGTTTTCCATCCATCCTGCCCGGAGGCGGAGCGTAAATGGACGATAACGTCACCGGCACTCCGATCGATCCCGCCGCCACCGCCAACGCCGGGACAGCGGACGCCGCCGCCCCGACCCGCTGGAAATGCACCGTCGCCTACGACGGCACGGCGTTCGCCGGCTGGCAAATCCAGCCCAACGCCGAAACCGTCCAGGCGGTCATCGAGCGGCGTCTGGCCGAGGTGCTCAAAACGCCGGTCGACATCACCGGCAGCGGGCGCACCGACGCCGGGGTTCATGCTCGCGGGCAGGTGTTTCACTTTGACGCCCACTGGCCGCACGAACCGGCCAAATTGTTAACCGCCCTGCGCATCGGGTTGCCGCCGACCATCCAAATCCGGTCGGCCGAGCGGGTGCCGGCGAGTTTTCACGCGCGCTTCGGGGCCACGGGGAAAATCTACCATTTTTCGCTCTGTCACGGGGCTTATGCGGATCCGTTTACGCAGGCGTACACTTGGTCGATGCCACGAAAACTCGACGTTGGGGCGATGCGGGCGGCGGCGGCGATTCTGGTGGGCACGCACGATTTTCGGGCGTTTACCGCCATTCCCGGCAGCGGCATCGCCAAGGAAGACACCGTGCGCACGGTCAAACGCCTCGATCTGGTCGAGGACGGGCACCGCTTGCGCATCGAGGCTGAGGGC